>CAUHML010000086.1 GCA_959606905.1 uncultured Bacteroides sp.
TGCCCTTGTACATTCTGTAATTGAAACGGATAAATTTCTTAAGTTCTCTCTTTGTGGAGACTTTCTTGATTGTAATAGCCATATCTCGTATTTATGATTTGAGCAGGCAAAGATACGTGATAATCTTTAAATTACAACGCGACGGAAAGAGAAAATATAGTCTCTGGACGATTAGGGAGTGGACTGTAAATATGAAAAATACCGGAAATGATGATCATACATTCATTGCCGGTATTCTTTTTCTGTTTTTGTAGGCCGTTTATTGGCTGATGTGTCCTTCGAAAGGCGAGGCAGGTAAACCGGCTGCGTTGTATAAGTTAGCATCATTGGGATTATCTCCCCAAGCATATCGTACAGAGACCGGTTGCTGTATTTCCTTATTCCATACTATTACTTTATTGTTTTCGATTTTAGCCTGTGCCCATTGGTATTTTCCATCTGCGCCGGCAATGGCGAATCCTGATAAATAGCCATATTTATTACGAGCTACTAGTTGCTCGTCACAAGCGTTAAAGGTGACCTCCAGTGCATCTCCGATTCTTTTTACCGACTGGAATATCGGGCCGGTGCAAACAATAGAGTTATATCCGTAATCATTGTGGAGAGCATGCAAAGCAAGTCGTTTACCTACATCTTGTTTGTTGCGGGGATGTATGTCATTTTCTTCACCGATGTCTATAATGACGGCCTGTCCTGTATGTGGTAAGGCCAGTGTCTTCGACTGTGTATCCCGCAGGTTTGCCCAATGACTTTCAGAGGGCTGCTTGGCCGGAGACATGAAGTTTGCTAATTGAACCCAATAAAATGGAAATTCGTTATTCCATCTACTTCTCCAGTCTGTAATTAAAGCCGGAAATAAATCAATGTATTCGTTGGCGCGGGCGGCATTGTTTTCTCCCTGATACCAGATTACCCCTTTCATCCCCAAACCTACCAGTGGATGAATCATTGCGTTGAACAGCAAAGAAGGAAAAGCGTTAGGACCATATTCTACATAATCATATTGTGCACTCGATACTGCAACTTTATACTTCCAATTATCACACAAAGGGAAAATTCGGTTGTTGACTTTCAGGTATACTTCATCTTTAGGACCATATAGACCGCCTCCTCCACGATAGTCGGATATTTTAATAGTGATGGTATTCTGTTCCTTTAATACTTCTGCCGGGATCTTGTATAAACGTTTCAGGTCATATCCTACCGTTCGTCCTACTTCATGTCCGTTAACCCAGGTAATGTCATCGTCATCGATAGTACCGAGACTCAATTCTGCATCCTGTCCTAAACAGTTGGCCGGTATGGAAAACTGATAAGTAAACCATACAACTCCATCTATACCGGATAACTCTTCATTTGACCATAATGACGGAACAATATGTTCCTTCCAGTTTTCTGTAGGGGTGTTTTCTAAATACCATTTCTCTTTTTCTCCCGGTTCGTTTATGATGGCTTGTTCGAATTCTTTTTTGACTTTGTCACTGTGCTTGATGTATTCTTCGAATTCAGAAGAGCGCATACGGGCTAATGATTTTTCATATTTCGGGAAATGCTCTATCACTTCCATGCTCATCCAGGTTTCGATGTCCGTACCACCCCATGAGGAGTTGATGAATCCGATAGGAATATTGAGTTTTTGGTATAATTCACGCGCAAAGAAATAGCCGACAGCTGAAAAATCAGAAGCGGAGGCGGGTGAACATACTTCCCATTTACCTTTTAAGTCGGTTTTAGGAGTGTGCCCCATTTCTTGAATTACGTTGAATGAACGGATTTGAGGGTAATTGGCAGCTGCGACTTCTTCGGTAGCATGATTAGCGCTACGCAGACGAAACTCCATATTTGACTGTCCGCTACAAATCCATACTTCACCGATTAAAATATCTGTAAATGATAAAGTCTGCTTGAGGCTTTTTACATTTAGAGTATACGGTCCACCGGCTTGCATAGGAGGTAGGCTGACTGACCATTTCCCATTTTTATCGGTTCGGGTACTCTTTTGAGCATTTCCTAATGTTACGCTAATTCGCTCACCGGCACTGGCAGTTCCCCATATATTGATTGGCTTCTCACGTTGCAGCACCATGTGGTCTGAAAAGAAAGAAGGTACGGAAAGCTGTGCCATTATTTGTGATAGGACAAATAACAAGCAAACTGTTAATGATAGAAGTTTTTTCATCCGATGAGTATTTGGTGATTATTCATTAATATATTCTTTGGGAAGCAATATCTTACGAAGCGTATCGGCAAAGATTGCAGCCATGCGCTGTTGAATAAATGAATGTTCTCCATGTGGCGGATGCCATCCAAATATTTCTCCATGAGTCTCTTGTGAATCCCCAGTGTAAATTAGGCTATATTGTTTTCCTGTAACCGGATGTTTCTGGTTTTTGGAGAATCCGATGTATCTGTCGAATTCTACTACCGGGAATCCCCATTTTTCTGCCAGTTTTCGGACCGAAGTGTTGAATATCGGACGACTGTCATGCCAATGAGTACATAAGACAATAGAAGCAGGTTTCCCATAAGGAGTGTTGTAATATCTGGATTTTGGATTGAATTTCTGGTTATAACAGTCTGATATGTAGCGCTTGATGACATAATCATAGCAAACGGCATAGTCGGAAGCATCAAAAGGAGTTTTATAATCCTTGTAGTTCTCTTTTAAGTTTGCTTCGTTATATACGTCTTTTTCATGTACTTGCATCAAGACAAATACATCAATGTTATCGAACTCTTCCGGGGTATAGAGAGTACCGTCCAGCATTTTATTTGCAGTGTGAGCAATAGATTCTGCACTTACAGCCCGATTGATGGGGATGGCGTGAAGGGCACGACATCCCATTTCAAACCACTTATTGTTAGGTTCGGCAAAAGATGCTCCGGATAATAAAATGGTATAAGTGTCTTTATTTTGGGCTATTCCTGCTAAAGCGAGCAGGCAAATGAATGTGAATAAGGTGATTCTTTTGTACATAGTTATCGTTGATTGATTAATTGGTGAATAAAATCAAGTTCAAGTGAATGTTTTCCGGCTTGTAAAGTTATAGATTTTTGGGGTTCTGGCATTGTAAAAGGAACAAATGTTGCAGAAGTGCCTGCCGGAATATCGATTGTATAACGGATGCAGTCATTAGTTTGACGAACCCAGTTGATATTTAACCAGCCATAGGGAGTATTATAGCGTATGGTAAGTTCATTCATGTCTGCCGGAAAGAAAGGTTTTAGCAAAATATGCTTGAATCCGGGATGTTTTTCATCTATCTGAATTCCTCCCAGTCCTTTGTATAGCCATGCTCCTATTTCTCCGAACATAATATGGTTATATGAGTTGTCGATAACGACATCTGTCCGCCAATTTTCATGTAGAGTTGTAGCACCTTGTTTGATCCAGTACCCCCAGGAAGGATAGGTGTCTTGTGATGCGACTTTGTAAGCTGTTTCCGCATATCCGTTATCTGACAGGGCGGAAAGTAGGGCCTTGCTTCCTAATAAACCGACGTCCAGATGATAATCGTCTTTTTCTACCAATTCATGTAGTCTGGCAGCAACTTTCTTTTTATCTTCTTCCGGAACGATTCCCCAGTATAATGGCATGGCAAGTTCTGTCTGTGTTCCCTCTGCATATATTCCTGTTTCCTTATTGAGAAAACTGGTGTTGATAGCCTCTTTTATTTTTTGTGCCAGCGTGTTATAATAGGAGGCATCTTCGGCATATCCGAAAAGTCTGGCTGCTTTGGCTAGAATACAGACGTCCGTATAATAATAGATAGAGGAAGTCAAGGTTATATTGCTTTTTGAGCGTACAGGTACCCAGTCGCCCAGTCCCCAGTCTGTAAGATGATTGGTTGATATGGATTCTATATAGGAGACATATTTTTTGATTGGTCCGTACATGCGGCGGAGTAATGTGGTATCTCCGTAAAATCGATAAATTTCCCAGGGGATAATGGCGACAGCACTCGTCCAGTCGACCCCGTTGGCCCAATCATAGCCCCATACAGAAGTTGGGATGATACATGGGAGGACTCCGTTGTCTTTTTGTTCATCACAAAAGTCGTTCATCCATTTCTCATATATAGAGATACCATCGAAATTGTATAATCCTGTTTCTATGGCAATATGTGCATCTCCTGTCCAGCCATTCTTTTCCCGTTGAGGGCAGTCAGTCGGGTAACCGAACAAGTTGGCTAAATAGGAACTGTTAGTGGCTTTCCATATTTTGTTTAGCAGATCGGATGACGAAGACCAGTAGCCGATGATCGGAACATCACTGTGCATTTCTACTGCAATAAGATTTTCGTCGGATAATTGAATGGGGGCAGATGATGAGACTTCTACAAACTGAAAACCTTTGTAGTTGAATTTGGGCATGAATCTATCTTGCTTTCCGCTAAGTATGACGATGTCTGTTTGAAAAGGATCGCTGTCGTCTGTCGGCCGGTAGTGATAATCTATATTTGCCATGTTTACCATACCGTTTTTGTCTAAAAGTTCCCCATGTTTCAGGCGCAGTTTTGTTCCTTTTTTTCCTTTCACTTTTAGCTCGGTGACACCTGCAATGTTTTGGGGGAAATGATAGACGTAGCAGCTGTCATTTATTTTTTTACATTGAGTTGCTGTATAGCGGGCCGTTTCACGAATCGGATGCATAACTTGTGATTTGATCGTTTCCGTAGGCGATTCGGTTTCTTGTGCATGATACCATCCGGTAGCGTTGAATCCGGGGGAGTCCCAGCCTGCTAATTCTTTCTGTGCATCATAATGCTCGGCTGTATAGATGCTGTTGAAAATAACCGGGCTGTCAGTTGTTTGCCAGGTTGAGTCAGTACCCAGATATTCTGTTGTTCCATCTGTGTAACGCAGATGGAGTTGTGCTGTGAATTTAGGGCGGTTTCTCCATGAAGCCTTGTCGAAAAACCATACTGCTGTGGATTGATGATTATACCAGCCGTTCCCCAGTTGTACTCCTATTACATTTTCACCCAGAGATAGTAATGACGTAACATCATGAGTGACTGATAGTATACGTTTGTCGAAATGTGTATACATAGGGTCCAGGAAATGATTTCCTGCCCGTTGCCCGTTGACTGAGAGCTCATGCAGGCCTGCCGATGCAATAGTGAGTAAGGCTTGCTCGATTGTTTTGTCTAATTGGAAGCTCTTTCTATAATAGGGTGCCGGACGGTATGTGATTTCATGTTTGTCAGTAATCCATTTCCCTTTCCAGTTGTCGGGTGATAAACATCCTGTCGTGAAGGAGGATATTGGAGAAAATGTAGTTTTCTGTTTGGAAGAGGTTTGATAGCCTATTTTCCAATAATACGTTGTATATGAATCTAATGGTTGTCCATCATAGGAGACTCTTATGGGAGCTCCTATGATGGATTTGTTCCAATAACCGGACTGTCTGTCTGATAATTGAGTACTGTCTGTTGATAGCCATATCTCAACTCTGTTGATACTATCTTCCTCTAGTAGCGGAAGTTTCCAGGAGAGTCTGGGAGTTTGAGTATCTACTCCTACAGGAACGGGTATATTCTCACATTTTAATTCAAATGGCGTTTTTAGCTCTTGAGGTGCACATGAGAATAGGGTTGTACCCAATAGTAAATATAAATAGGACCGAATTGGAATATGAGCCATATTGGTTAGTTGGTTAGTGATGAATTTACTTTTTTCTTCTCTCTTCGAGTTCTGTTGATATTTCATATAATCTTTTTTCATTTAACGGATAACGTGAAATGAAGAATGCTGATAGCATGGTGGCAATTGCCGGGAAGATACTCATCATCATACAAATGCCGGTTTGAGCAAAGTCGGATTGGATTACATTTGCTTTGAAACCGAAATAGGCCAGTAGCCATCCGGTCAAAGCACCTCCGATTGTCCAACCGAACTTTTGAGACATGGACGAAGAAGAGAATATCAGGCCGGTTGCCCGTCTTCCGGTTTTCCATTCGGAATAGTCTGATATATCTGCATACATAGACCATAATAAAGGAGAAATAATACCCGCACAGATACTTATTAAGACCTGTAAACAAAGAATTCCCCAGATAAAATCTTTAGGAAGGAAGTAGAATAAAACACTTAGAATGGTAGCGCCAACCATTGCTACAAAATAAGTTTTCTTTTTACCGATTCTTTTGGTGAGTGATGGCACAAACATGATTCCGAGGATATTGGCGGCTTGTCCTAATACCAAGTAGATCGTGATTAGAGTAATGGCACTATTCATGAATGAGAAAGAGAATGTATCGGAGCTGTCTACATAATATTTGAAATAGAATACAGCAGAACCGTCACGAAGAGAATTGAACACTAATGCCATGATTCCTGCGCATAAAAGAATCCACCAGGGTTTGTTTCTGCCCAGATCTTTCAGATCTTCTTTCAGTGATCCTTTTTCTTCCTTTATGGGCTGCACTCTTTCTTTTGTCCATAGAAAAGTTAATAAGAACATTCCACTAGCCATAATCGCAAATACGACTGCAGCCATCTGCCAGCCGAAAGCGATGTCAGGTATATTTTCCGTTATCTTCATTTTACTGAATATATCAACCAGTGGCTCAATGAGGAATAGTACCAGAATACTTCCTCCAAAAGCAAATGTCATGCGGTAGGAGGAGAACTCTGTGCGTACTTGTGGATTGGCAGACATTACTCCTAATAGAGATGCGTACGGAACATTGATTAATGAATATACCATCATCATAAGGGTATATGTGGCATAGGCAAATATTATTTTGGTAGTCATGTTATCTCCAAAAGATGAGAAGGTCAGTATACCACAGATGCCGAATGGTATGGCTATCCATAGTAGGTAGGGGCGGAATTTACCCCAGCGTGAGTTTGTCCGGTCGCCTAATATTCCGACAAACGGATCGAGGAAAGTGTCCCAAATGCGTGTGATAAGGAACATTGTTCCTACCACTGCCGAAGAGATACCTACCACGTCTGTGTAGAAGAATAGCAGATACATTGTGAATAACTTCCAAAACATGGAAGAAGCAGCATCTCCTAATCCATACCCGATTTTTTCTCTTAGTTTTATGTTTTCCATGGTGATGTATTTATTGTTTCAGGTATTGTTTATTGTGGTTTACCATAGTAATGATCCGCTTCACAGATTCTATAGAACGGAAACCGTCGGTTGGTGTGTGCAGACAATAATCTACAAGCTGGCTTACTGTTGATTCGGCTACATGAAGACGGGTGTCCGAAGACGCATAATAGATATAAATTTTTCCGTTATCATCTTCAATCCATCCGTTTGAGAATAATACATTCGATACATCACCGATTCTTTCTTCTCCTATAGGGGCCATGAAATAACCTGCAGGTTCAGCTATAATTTCTGTCGGATCTTCTAAAGAAGTCATGTATAAGTATAATACATAGCGTAATCCGGCTGCGCATCCTCTTACACCATGTGCTAAATGTAACCATCCTTGTGGAGTTTTAATGGGGTGTGGCCCTTCTCCATTTTTTACCTCCTTGATCGTATGATAAAACCGTTTATTGATGATTTTTTCCTCTTTTATTTCGGCATGACAGATGTCATCTATGAGTGCCCATCCGATACCTCCTCCATTGCCGGCGTCAATAAAACCATCTTGAGGGCGGGTATACAGGGCATACTTCCCATTCACAAATTCCGGATGAAGCACTACGTTACGTTGCTGGCTCGGAGATTTCAGATCCGGCAAGCGTTGCCATGTTTTTAGGTCTTTTGTTCGTGCAATACCTGCAACGGCTACTGCGGAAGATAAATCACCGGCTGGAGCGTTTGTATCTTTGCGTTCCGCACAAAAAATGCCATAAATCCATCCATCTTCATGTGCGGTCAGGCGCATATCGTACATATTGGTATCAGGAATGTCTGTCTCCGGCATTTCTATCGGATAATCCCAAAAACGAAATCCGTCTACGGGACTATTACTTTCTGCTACTGCAAAGAATGATTTTCGGTCTGCTCCTTCCACACGCGCCACAAGATAGTATTTATGATTGATCTTGATGGCTCCCGTATTCATTACAGCGTTGATACCAATTCTTTCTTCCATGAATGGGTTTTGTTTTTCATCAAAATCATACTTCCAGATGAGTGGTGCATGTTCTGCTGTTAATACAGGGTGGTAGTAACGTTTATATATACCGTTGCTATTGTTACATATCTCATTTTTTCGGTTGATAAGAGCTTCATAATTTTGTGTTAGCTCTTCTAATCTATTACTTTTCATATTCTATAGTTATTTTTCTCGGTTAATTATTCTATAATTAAAACCCAGTCATTTCCTTTTCCCTTTGTGGGAGAGGATACGGGAATGGTATCTGCTGTTGTATTTTGATGGAATGTGATTCTTCCATTGCGAGGATTCATCCACTTTAAAGACCGTTTGGATGCCTTCATTGAAGGCAAATAAATCGTTCTCTCTCCACCTTGTGGAAAATATACTAATAAGTAGTCTTTGTTGCCGAATGCTACGGGATAGTTTTTATTTTCTAAAGGTATATTGCCAAAGATGGTTTGTTGGTTTTTTCCTTGAGTAAAGTCAAATTTTTCCCATAATCTGCGAAAGTGAATTAAGTCCCATGCTCCTTGTTTATCCATTGATTGGTACCATGGAGTGTCGGCGTCACATTTAGGCTCACGTCCGGTATCAAACATCTGCCATATATCATTACAGCCGTATGTATATCCACAAGCTCCGCTGAACATACTTTGGTAAAGTGTATGGCGGATATCATCATCTCCAAATCTTCCATTTTCTTTTTTGAAATTGATCGGAATATTTTCATATCGGGGTTCTCCGTCCATGCATGGCTTGTGTGGTTCCTTTTTTAAATCGGGCAAAAGCAGACGTTGATAGATTGCGAAATCTTGTTGTGCGTGTCCGGATTGACACATATTAAAATCCAGCCACGAAGCATTGTGAAACCAGAACGAGGATGAGTGCTCTCCATGAGGATGATAGGTCATCAAATGGTTTTTGTCTACACTTTTAATACCGGTTGCTAATGCATTCCAAATGGCAAAGTTTTTTCCGTCTCCACTTCGATCACCTCCTATTATCCATATCAGATTGGGTGCGTTCATATAACGTTCTCCTAACCATTTGCCGTATCTATATGCATTTTCCGGTGTAAAAATCTCCGGTCCTTTTCCCCATTGTTTGTCTACCTTATCTCCCCAGGTTGGTAATAGAGCTATGTATAAACCTTTGGCTGCTGCCAGAGAAATAACTTTGTCTACATGAGTGAAATAGCCGGGAGCGGGCTTGTCAATATTGCCGTCAATTAACTTAGGTTCTCCGTTAGATGAAACATCCATATCATCTAATTCATCCAGGATTACCGTTTGTATGACGGTAAATCCTTTTTCTCTGCGATTCTCCAAATATAGTTCAGTCTCTTTGTCATTTAAGCGGCTGATGAGTTCCCATGCTGTATCTCCCATGTAGAGAAAAGGAGTTCCGTCACTGTATTCTAGGTAACGTCCTGAAGAATTTACTCTTAAGTTTCCTTTGGATAGATTCGTGGCGTTTCCTGTCCACCGGTCTTCTTGGGCGGAAGTTCCAGTTATACAAAACATGAATAAAATATAGCAGATGGAGAATCGTTTGAACATAATTCTATTTTTTTAAGGTACTTGTATATTTCTCAATGATAGGCATTTGCGGTCTGTCTTTTCCGTCTTTGGGGGTGATTGCCATGAAATAGGTATCCCACCACGGACCCGCAGCCCAATATGTACCATTGATTCCATTTTCTTGTAAATATCCCAAGAATAAGTCGAGGGTTTCATTCCAACGGGGATCATTGTCGGGGATTCCATATTCTCCGATAAAACCATGGAATTTATTCTGTTTAATCCATTCTACAAATGGTTTTACCCGGTCGATTCCTTTCTCCGGATAACATTCTTCCTCTTCGTATGAATATTTGTACGTACCGGATGCATCCTTGTCAAAATATACATGAGCTTCAAAAGCAAGGTTATTAGCCGGGTCTTTTAAGAATTTGAGTGTATCACTCTGCTCGATCCAACGCTCTGCTGATGACCAGTCGTTGCCGCCTACCATAATAAGCGTATTTGTGTCGACTTCTCGTATGGCATTGATGGACGCTTGTGCCATGTCGAACCACTTGGTTTCCGGGGCCAGATCATGTGGTTCGTTCATTAGCCCGTAACCATATATGTTTTTAAAAGTGGAGAATTCTTTAGCGATAGCTTGCCAGAAAGAAGCCAGGTCTTCGATTGTTAATCCGTTGTTTCCAATGAGGGTATGTTCGTTGTTCATGAAGCGGCGACAGTAATTATGTAAGTCAAGAATAACCACCATATCGCGTTTCTCTGCTGCTCTGACCAATTCTTTCATTTTATTGAGGTCATGCTGGTTTAGCGGTCCTTTTAAGTCAAGTTGTAGCCGTTCCCATTTGAATGGTAACCGGATAAGTTTCAGCCCTTTCTTTTGCCAATATTCGAGGTCTTGATCTGTCGGGTAGGTATAGTCTTTATTATACTCACCGGGGAAAGATGAACCGAAGTCCGCGCATGCCAAGTTTACTCCGTAGGGTTCACCTGTCTCTTTTGCCGGAGGTTGATTACTTTTACATCCATTTAGAGTAAGAAGGCTAAGTAGTAGAAAAGCCGAAATAAAAACTTTTTTCATAATGTTCTGTTTAATAGGGTGATTGAAGATTCCAGCCTTTTACAATAACTGGAGATTCCAAATTTATTTTTAATATTTTTGATTCCTGTGGGTTAAGCCATATATAGTTCTCCGAAACGATAAGTTGGTCCATTTTTTCTGGTACTTCTACGTGTACTCCGATAGCAGGGTGCTTTCCTGTATTTGTTAAAGTCACCATATTACCTGTGCGTTCCATTTTAATTTCTGTTTGGGGCATTGATACGATGGAGCCCGGACGTACTTCGTAATTGGTAAAGTAATAATTCCGATATATGTTTTTGTTATCTTTGATTATGTCCAGAACAAAGAATAGCATGGTCGATTTGGTTTGTTCTCTATTCAGATTTATTTCTCCTAGTTTTTTGACGACATTATCATCGCCGATACCGTTGAATGTATGGGTGGCAACAGTATCTAGTAATGCATTGTATATAGACACTTTGACTTGATAAGGTTCTTTCTCTAATGTTTGGCAGTCATCAAGTAGATAGGCAGGAAGACTGACTTCTTGACTGGCAAGGTTGCTGCGGTCAAACAGCATGACTGCTGCTAACGGGGCAAAAGACTTTTGCACAAAATAGTGAACGGGTTTGATGATACCATAATAGTCTACACATGACCATGATACACCAGGATAGTTATCGTTCATCTTATAATAAAGTGCTCCGGTAGTATGAGGCCATAATGTGCGTGCCCGTTCTAATGTATGGCGCACTCCTACTACTTGTGCTAACTGTGACCCGAGGATGAAAGAAGCCAGCGAGTCCTTCGGCATAAAATAACCGGAATATTGAGTAAGTTTCTCCATTTCTCTCATCGTTCCGAAGATAGGAGTGTGGTGCGTGAAATTACCGCTCCTTTGGGGAGGCCACACTTCTTTTTCCTCGTCCAAATATCTACGCACTGTCTCGATGTGAGGCAATGATGCTATCCCAAATTCTCCCCAAAAAGGAGCGGTCATATTCAAATTGTGATTAAGATGAGCATCGTCCCACCAGCAGTTATAATTGTGCAGGCTGCCTCCCCAGGCTTCCCCACGATGGAAGGGACGTGTTCCGTCAAGTTCTATACTAAGTCGTCCCATCATGTCAATTGCAGGTCCGAATGGTTTATCTGATTCATTCCCTGCTCCCCACATAATAAGAGAAGGGTGATTTCTTAATCGTTTGGTATTTCTTTCCACTGTTTCTTGCAGGATAGTGTACGGTTGCGTGTTATGGCTATTCCAGGCCGTTGGCCATTCTTGCATGACTAAAATACCATATTTATCGCATAATTCGTAAAAATCATCGGTTTCGGGCATTCCTCCTCCCCAGGCTCTTAACATTTGTATGTGCTGCCTTTGGGCTATCTGGAGCAAATGTTCGTATTTATTTCTTGAGAAGTCCATTAATGCATCCATAGTGCACCAGCCTGTTCCTTTTATGAACATCGGCTTGCCATTGATGACGAATGTCCAGTTATAATAATCTTCTTTAGCACCATCAATTAATGGTCTCATCTCAATAGTCCGTATACCGAACGACGTTTTTATATGGGCTGTCTTCCCTTTTTGTGGAACGAAGAATAGGTTGAGGTCATATAGTGATTGTTCTCCTCTGTCATTGGGCCACCAAAGATGCGGATCTTTGATTTGAAAGTCTAAAGATAAAGTTTCCTGTTTTTTCGGACTATTTATGTCGAAACGATAATATTGTGTTATTCCTTTGAAGTTCTTGGGAGATACTTCTGCATATAATACTCCTTTTAATGGAGATGATTTTTTATGCAGATCAAGAGTTAAGCGCATTTGACCATCGAGCGAACGAGTAGCGATGAAGGGTGATTCTATTTCTACTGCGGCTTGTTCTTTTAATTGAACACTACGCCAGATTCCTAATGATGGGATTTGTGCATAATGCCATCCATAAACGCAATTGAATACAACTGTATATTTCCAACTTTCATTTGCGTTGGGAGGCCAGTTGCCCAGAAACATTTGAGGGATGGCTTCTAGTTTTACTATGAGAGTGTTTTTATTTTTTAAATAGTTACCTATTGAAAAATCGGGCCCTCCGAACATACCTTCGTGTGTTCCTAAAAGTTTTCCATTGAGCCATATTGTACATTTGTTAGCAATTCCGCCAAAAGATAATATACAGTGAGATGAGGGGGAGTCTAGTTCGAACTCCCGCTTCATCCACCATGTCTTGTAAGATTGTTTTTCTGCAATAGAGTCATTCTGTCCGATGTATGGATCGGGTATGATTCCATTTTCTACTAATGCGGTGTGAATACTACCAGGCACATGGGCAGGTATTTGATCTGTCCAGATAGTGTGTAAACGTTCTTTTTCAGTTCCTCCTTCTGCCAGTTGCCAGGTTCCGTCCAAAAAGATGTTTGCAGGAGTATCTCTGACAAGAGGAATATTTCCTGTTTCAGTCATCTGTATACCTTTTACTTCCATTGGAGATAGCTTTGCTGCAAAGCTTTCTCTGTCTATCTCATCCATTGATTTTTGTGCAATAACCATTGGAGTGGATAGCAGTAAAGTGATAATAGTGATGATTCGAGTTCTCATGGACAGTATTTATTCTGATTATTGTTGTGTACTTT
>CAUHML010000087.1 GCA_959606905.1 uncultured Bacteroides sp.
AGGATTCTATCCCTGTTTTCAATCAAGATTGCGAACTTGTTTCGCAATTACCTAATCATTATTAATAAAACTGTATTTCACTTATTAATGCGCTAAACTCTCTAATATCTACATCATTTTGTTTTGGTTTTCTTATACCATCAAACTGAAAAACTATATTATTTTTTTTATTTCTTTTTATGTAACTAGAAATATCCTGTGTAACATTTAATTCCATATCATTCGACACAGTCATCTTACATACAATTTCATTATTTATTTTAATAATAAAATAAGATGCTCCCTCCACATTTGCCGGTATATATCCCTTGATACTAATTGTATTCTGATCCATCAGCATAACATTTAACTCCGATTCGTTCTGCACCCATCGATACTCTTCGTTATCACTCTGATCCAACCATCCTGATCCATATTCCGCTATATGTTGTTTATCCGGGAAATGTATTGTAACTGTTCCGCAATAATTACTCATTCTTCCTATAATCAGAATACCACCTATTATACATAATATTATAAATACCACTTTATCTACTTTTTTTCTATTTATTTTGGCAATATGCTTTCTACACTTGTTTACTATTTTCTCAACACTATCAAAAGTATTTTTATTTTTTTCTTTTATTTTTCCAACCGTACCATTGTAAACGTACAATGTTATATCTTTAGCGCGATATCCTCCCAACAAAAAATTTAAAGTTTTATTTTTATTTAATAAATTCCACATAACTATACTGAACCATATTGCAACAATTACAATTAACCACCACCATTGCGAAACGGATGTTCCTGGTGTCAAACAATATAGTTCACTCCAAGACATAATTTTCATACCACATAAACAAACATACGCCACTTTAAATCCAATAAAATGGAAACACATAATTTCCATCGTCCGTTTTCCAAGATAACACAAACATTTTTCAATTTGAGATATCCTGGAAAGTAATACTGATACTATTGCAACCAAAGAAACTCCATAAACCGGTATGTATAAATCAATTATTCCATTAAATTTTCCAGATGGCCAATCTACAATTGCATCTGAAATATATTTTCTACTTAAATACCACAATACCCCTATGATACAAACGGCTATACCTCCATGTACATTAGAAATTTCATTTATTTTTATCCATTTGATCAAAATTCCACAAATCATAAACCATTGAGCAATACCAACGAGCATCCATTGACTTTTCAACCCATTATTTATAATAGAATTTTCGGCTAGAACAAAGATTACTAAACTAAATATTATTATTCTAATCTTAGATTCACCAGCTAAATACATAACTATTTTTACACAAATAGTTGTTGCATAAAGTATTGGTAAAAACCACATTGCCCCAAACCAATCTGCATGAGTATGTTTCACTATTGTTTCAGCTAATGTCTGCGGCATTTGTGTAGTAGAAATATACCTCAAAATGTCCATCTTTTGCAGTATCCAAAATAGTATTTCTCCTATAAAATTAATAAAAATATATGGAAGCATCAATTTGTAAAACTTTTCAATTATTATTTCAAGCAAAGATTTTTTATAAATATTTCCTGTATATCCTGAAATAAAAAAAAACGCTGCCATATGAAATTGATATATATACTGATTAAATTTCCCTGTTGCATGTCCTACAACCACAAGTATTATTACAATTCCTTTATATATATCACACCATGAAATTCTATTCTTTTTTTCCATTACACTATTCAACACCGCTTTCGTCTCTAATACCTCCATAATCTATTCAAACATATCCTCTGAATACCTTTTGCCATAAACATAATCATACTCTACCAATTCCATAGCACTGTATCCTTCACTTTTCTTTAAATAATTTACCAATTGACATAATGCTTTTGACGAATTATCAATACCTGTCGAAAAATCTACCAATTGTTCTTTTAGTACATTATCTATTCCCAGTGCCAAAATGTCTACCTGTTCCTCCTTTGAATATGTTCCAGCACTATATGGTTGATGGTTTTGAATTGTTACAGCAAAAATAAACTGTGATTCATCTCTTTCTAATGCTTCACTATAAACCTCCTCTATTTTATTCATCACTGCATTATCACTAATTACCCATCCTCTTACGATATCCTGTTCAAATTCATCCTCAAAATATGGCATTAAACCATTTTGGATATAATCCATAGAAAAACCTGTTAATGCTTCAAATTCAACATTGCATGTTCCCCCTCCAAACTGTGGTGATAAAATATTTGCAGTTATCCCATCCTGTTCTATTCTCTCATAATCATCCATAAAAGTATCTGGATATGTAATATCCTCTAATATTTTAGGATTCCAAAATGACTCACTCATAATCATAATAATATCAGGCTTTGCCACCTCATTCTCTATACCACGCTCTTTTGACATATTATAATCAGAAACTATCTTTGCCATATTTCCCTCTGAATAGATGTCTGGTTTACTAACGCCTACATTTTGGCAAAAATATAAAAAGCTCAGCACTACTCCGCTCCTATTGTAAGATTCAGCAATCTGATACTGATAAATTTTATATGTATTTCTAAATTTAAAATTATAATTAGTCCACCCTATCCCAATTAGAACCAATATAATTGTAGCTATTATTCTTGAAACTCCAGATACCTTTATTTTTGTCTTTTTGCATATTACGCATATCATAAATATAACGTATACACTCATCAACACTAAAACGAGCATTTCTTTATTCCATGGAAGCTGACCAAAATCGACAACTCCAACTGCTTCATTAGCTAATCCTATATCCCATGGTACAAAATTTTCGCCTCTTAAAATAACTTCAAAATAATTTATTATCTCAAGTAAAATACATAAACCTGCAGTTACTACCAAACTAATTCTTATACCACATAAATTCTTGATGCATAAAAGCATTAACAATAACACCACTATATTTCCGATTACAACCTTACCAAAATGCAACATTGTACCCGAATGAAAACTACCACATGCAATATATTCAAACCATAAACAACATACCACCCAAAATAGTGCTGAGAATAAAAGTATCATATATTCTGTTTTTTTATCTAATGATGTTGCTGTAAAAATATATTCGAGTATCCATAATGCAACGACTGTTCCTAATGCTATCATTATACAAACAATCTGTTTCTGAATATTCATTATTGAATGTTTAGGTACTTGTGAAAGTTGCATACTATAAATTGAAAACGTGTCTTCTATATTATCCCATAACAAACATTTTTCTTCATTTAAGTAACATTCATATCTTCCGTATACGTTACTAAAAATTTCTTCAATCTGTTTTGCCTCTATCCGCTTAATATATTCATCATGCTCTATTCAATAGCATATATCTCAATATCTGTTTTTTTGAGATGTTTTAAAATCAATAAATAATTTATTTTCTGTTCCATTCGGCACAATGTATTGTATTTTATTTATTTTTTATCAGCATTTGCCTGTTGCGCTTGGCAAAATCCCCCCTCTCCCCATGGGAAATCATTTTCTTTACCATTATCAGCATACAATATAACATCCATATCTTGAGAACATCTGTAATATATATTTATTTTAACATTTGCATCCAACATACTTCCATATATAACATTTGCTATCAGCCAAATTGTAAAAAACACATCCCCAAAAAATTTTCTCCCTTTTTTCTCATTTATCTCTTCACAAATCTCTTTCTCTCATATAATTAAATATAATCTTCAAAAAAATGTTCTCTCCAACATCAAACACAAACAATGATACACCGGCAAATGTAATTCCTGTATCTTAAATGTTTCTTTTTCCGGAACTTTGATTACAACATCAGAAAGATTTGCTAATTTTCCACCGCCTTCTCCAGTCAAGCCAATCACTTTCATTCCTTTTGCTTTTGCAACAATGGCAGCATTCAAAATATTTTTTGAATTTCCCGATGTAGAAATTCCTAAGAAAACATCTTCTGCCGTTCCATAACCATATACTTGCTGCGCATAACATAATAATCCATCCACATCATTCAAATATGCTGTATTCAATGCATTATGATTATCTAATGCAATCGCTGGTAAAGCCCCCTGTAATTTTGCAGCCAAATTAGCACCCATTTCCTGATCTATCTCTTTTAATACATCTGAAAATTCTTCTGAAACTTTTCTCTCCAGGCAAAAGCCTTTCATCAGTTCACCGACGATATGTTCTGAATCCGCACAGCTTCCACCATTCCCTGCAATCAAAAGTTTTCCACCACTTTGATAAGAGTTTTTAAGTACCTCATATCCATCTTCTATTTCTTTCTTAACTACAATTAATCTTGGATATCTTTCTACCAGTTCATTTACAAAACTTTCCACCTTTTTATCCTGCACAACAAACCTCCTGTACTATCTTTTCTCAAGCACTGTTTTTATACACTCTAAAAGACTATCATATCTGGGTACATTTTCAATTTCAACATTACCGACTGAACACACCTTACATCCAGCATTTCTACCAGCTTCAATGTCATTTTCTCCATCACCGATCATCCATGATTCTCTCAAATCTATATTATACTTTTCTGCTGCTGCAAAAAGCATACCTGGTTTCGGCTTTCTACATTCACATTCAATCTTATATTCCGGTCTTTCTCCCTCATATCCTTTATGAGGATGATGTGGGCAATAAAATATATCATCAATATATGCCCCGGATTGTCCTAGCAATGTCTCCATCTTATTGTGAATTTCCTGCAATTCTCCTACAGAAACTTCTCCTCTTGCAATTACTGGCTGATTTGTCACAACAATGGCAAGATATCCGCTTTCATTGATCATTTGAATTGCATCTGCTACACCATCCAACAATTCAAATTCATTAATATCCGTTAAAAATCCAACATATTTATTAATCGTGCCATCTCGATCTAAAAATATAGCTTTTTGCTTATTTTTCAGGTTTTTAGCACTTACTTTTCCACTCTTAATATCTTCAATCACCGCATAATAACGATCAGGTGTTCCCATATCTTTAATATATTCTGGGGAATCATATACACTCAATTCTCGATCTTTGATCAGTGGTTTTAAAATATCTCTATCCAAATCGCATTTTTTCACTTCTGTAAATAAATCGAAAATTCGAGGCGAAAGCATATGCAATCCAGCATTTACACGATTTTTATACCATAAACGTTCATCTTCTTTATGTAACCAATTTATTACACGCTTCTTTTCATCTGCTATGATAATTCCACTATCATATGGATGACTGTTCGGATGAGTCAAAATAGTTGCAACCGTTCCCTGTTTGCAGTGATATTCTAAAAATTTTTGAATATTAACATCAAATATGATATCGCCATTCAACAGCAAAAAATCATCTTTTATCTCATCTTTTAAAAAGTAAAGTGCTCCTGCTGTACCAAGTGGCTGTTCCTCAATAATATAAGAAATCTGAACACCGAACTCTGCTCCATCACCAAAATACTCCTGGATTACATTTCCCATATGACCCACAATTAATATAATATCTGTATACCCTTGATTTTTTAACGTCTCAATCTGATACTCTAAAATCGGTTTTCCTTCTATAGGGATCATAGGCTTCGGCACAGTCGCATTTACCTGTGCGATTCTTGTACCTTTGCCACCTGCCATTATCACAATTTTCATATTACATTTCTCCACTTTTATCTCGGCTCATAACTTTCTGGTGTATAATGAATTACCTGTGTGCCAGCCGTCTCAAACTCAAACGGAACGTATAGCAGATTATTCAGTGCCTCAAGTACATTTTTCTGTTTTTCTGTTTCAACATAAAACAATAAAAATCCTCCTCCACCGGCACCAAGTAATTTACCACCTGTTGCTCCTGCTTTGATTGCTTTATTGTAAATTGCATCTATAGAATCTGTTGATACTTTACTCGTAATTCCTCTTTTCAGTTTCCACGTATAGTCTAGCAGTTTTCCAAACTCTGTAAGGTCTGTTTTTGATGTCAGAACCTGTTCGGCCTCGTCTACTAGCTGAAGCATTTCCAAAAGCTGCGCCTCCTTACTTTTAAGACTCTTCTCAGCTTCCACCTGAATATCCGATGAGAATCTTGAAAATCCAGTAAAAAATAACATCAAATTATCATTTAATCTCAGTTTTCGTTCTGGTGAGATAATCACAGGACTTACCGTGTACCCATCTGCATTAAATGAAATCTTATTAAATCCACCAAATGAAGCCGCAATCTGATCCTGTACTCCACCACTTTCTTTACACAATACACGTTCCAGATAAATTGCATTATCCGCAAGTTTTCTTTTATCTGCATACTTTCCCTTCAGAGCATAAAATGCATTTAACATTCCAACCGCAAATGAACTACTAGTTCCCAATCCAGATCTTGCAGGCAAATCTGCCTCATATGTCAGGCGTATTTCGTGCATATCCAGCATTTTCATAGCTTCACGAATTGCCGGATGCTCAATTGCTTCAACATCCGTCACACGTTCTGTTTTTGCATAAGACAATTCCGTTGTATAATCAAAGAAACGTGGCAAATGTCTCACATTAACGTAACAATACTTATCGAACGTAGTAGACAAAACTGCTCCTCCATGATCCCTATAAAACCCTGGGAAATCGGTTCCTCCACCAAAGAAAGACATACGAAACGGTGTTTGTGTAATAATCATTCTTTAATTCCTCCATTTTCTCACTCAAAATCCTCTTTTACAATATCCCATACAGCATCGGTACTAAATTTTTCTCTCACATAAAGCTGACTTTTTTCTGACATTTTTATCAATTTTTCATCATTTTGATACACTTTACAAATTGCATCAATCAGCTTCTGTTCCTGATCCTCTACTACCGCTATATCTTCAATACCTTTTATTCCCTCAGCACCAACAGATGTGGTAACAATTGGAATACCATAATATAATGCCTCTACCACTTTTCCTTTCACACCTGCGCCATATCGCAATGGTACTACAACCAATTTACATGAATTATATAACTGCTGTAATTCTTCCTCTGAAACAAAACCTTTTACAATAACTCCTTCCGTTGTAATGTGTGTAATTTCGTCTGGAGCCTTTGATCCTACAATATAAAAGTCAGCTTTGATATTCTTATAAACATCTGGATATATTTTGTCCAGGAACCATTGTACTGCATCTAAATTGGGAGCATGTCCAAATCCGCCTACAAATAGGATTCCTTCCCGTTTTTCCGGCTCATATGTGACATCCATAAATTTTTCATATACATATGCTGTTATGGCTTTAACTGGAATCTTGCTGTCAATTTCATGTATCGCCTGTTCCTCAACCATTGACGGATAATAATTCATATCCGCCTGACGCATAATATATAATTCCTGCACTTTCCACTTTTCTGATTCTTCCAGTTTCTCTTTTTGTCCATCCAATTCATATTCTCTATGGATTCTTAAGAAATGAAGATCATGACCATAGTAAATAATCTTTCCACGCGCATGTTCTTTTATAAAATCAATATATTTGATTGTTATATGCGGTCTGTTTAAATAGAAAATATCAAAATACTGCATATTTTCCATCAGCCATTCTTTCCAGTTTTCTGCATATTTTGGACCATATAAAACAAAAATGCCCATTTGTTGTAATTCGGTCGTATATGGTTCATGCTGATAAAAATTATCTCCCAAAAACGTTATTCGATATCCTTTGCCGACTAACATTTTCAGATACATAAACGTCGTCTTACTACCCGCATCTTTATCATACTGTGGAACATAGTGATCAATTACCAAAATATGTTTCTTACCTTTTCCACGCTCTCTGGCAAGGAAAACATCCTGACCATTTGGAAAATGATTTTGTTTCAGTTCATCTTCCCATTTTTCATAAAACTTTTTTTGATTTTCCACCTGATATTTCTTCTGACCTGTCGTAACATCCGTTCCATTAGAAATACCTTCAAAATGTACCACAACGGACTTTGGCTGATAAACCACCTTATATCCATGTTTTCTTACTTCAAATGCTAAATCTGAATCTTCACAATAAGCCGGAACAAATCGCTCGTCAAACCCGCCAATTTCTTTCCACAGTTTTGTCCGTATCATAATTGCTGCTCCAGAAATATAATCGACTTCATGAACAAAATTAAATTCTGAATCATTTGGATTCTGCCTATTTCCATAATTCCATGCAGACGCATCATCCCAGAGGATTCCACCTGCTTCCTGTAAATATCCATCTGCATAGATCAGCTTGGAACCAACCATTCCAATAGTAGCATCTTTCTTCATCAAATCAATCAATGGTTGTAACCAATCCTGTTGTACCTGTGTATCATTATTTAGGAATAAAAGATATTCACCCTTTGCATATTTTGCTGCATTGTTGCAATTTAAGAGGAATCTTAAATTATCCTTATTGTTAATAATATTAATTCCTTTTGCGACATCTCCAAGCTGTGTCGTCAAATCTGTTGAACAATCATTTGCAATAATGACTTCATAGGAACATTCTCCACTATTCATCAATATAGACTTCAAACAATTATATGTATATTCAAACTGATTATATACTGGTATCACAATTGATACCAAAGGTTTTTCATATTGTTTAAAGTGAAGGACTTCATATTCCTCAATCGTCTTTTTGTTTTCTGTAACCGGCACAATATCAACGTTCTCTACCGGAATATCTCTAGATTTTTCATACTCCTCAACTAATCGGAAATGATTCAGTGCACTTGCGGCATCTTCCGTTCTTAATATGGTAAAACAATTTTTTATGCGTCTTACATTTATCATCTTTAACATTAAAATAGGATGACGCATTCCCTTTCCAATCAAGCGAGCAAAAAATCTTCTCTTGCTGTCAACCGGGAAGAAAAACGTACTTATCTTACGGAACGTAAGTGCCATACGATATGTACGGGAATTTTTTTCTCTTTCATATTCACGTTCTACTTCCAGGAGTTGCTCTATGTGACCTTCTTTATTACAAATAGTCTGCTTGAGATTCTTTATTTCGTTTTCCGTTTTAACAATCCTGCTGTTTTGAAAAATAATTTCTTGTTTTTTTTCTTCTAATTCCCGTTTTTTCTCTTCTAATTCCCGTTTCTTCTCTTCTAATTCCCGTTCTGAATTATCTAAAACCCCCTCCACTTTTTCACATCTAGAAATAACTTCTTGATATCCATCAGCAAATTGTTTCTGCTTAAATTGTAAAGTTAATGCATCATGATACATATTAGGATCAAACATATCACATTTCTGTTTATCCATCATTGCCGATAGCATTTCATTTTCTGCATTATCAAATGACTGTATCATATTCTCATCAATGCCAATATATTCATTTATTTTTTTTAAAGAGATGTTTTGATTTTCCCGATATGCATACTTTACAGCCCTATATAATATATATTTCAAGGGAATATCACTATAATTCCATTCTTGATCAAAGAAAACAAGATTTTCCCCATCCCAGAAACTATTGACAAACGTCATATCTATATAGCCATTTGCCAATATCAATTCTTCTTTTTCAAATGAAATATCTTTACCAAAAATACTGCACCTAATATCCTGATAATTTTCAGATGATCTTATTATACTCTCTTTTAGTTTTTCAGCTAAATCACATACCCCGTTCCAATCTCCATCTTTTAATAACAATTGAAATACTTTGTCAGTTCTCACAAGTGACTGCCATTGATGAACAATTCCCAGTTCTTGTTCTTCAATTGGCACCATTTTAATTCCTCTTTTTTGTAAAACTTGAGTATTAGCCTGGTATTCTCTCAAATGTTTCTCTGCGGATGCATTTAATCCTTTTTTTATCACTTGATTAGAAGTATCAATTAATGTTGCAAGCCTATATTCTTTTTTATAATCTCGCTTTAATGAAGCATATGAAATATGATTGATTATGCCTTCGTCATATTTTTTACTTACTTCAACAAAAAATGAATTTGCAAAAAATGGGAACACTTTATTTGATATAATATCTTCATATAACTCTTTTTCATTTGCAATTAACTCTGATTCCATAGGATATGTAAATTTTATCGCTTCTATATCACTTTGAGCAGGCAAATGTTCATCAGAAAAAACTGCCATAGGAAATTTATAATCTGGCAACGGATAATACCATCTTGCATTTTCAAACCCACATGTCGTAAAAAAAACATTTAATTCATCTTTACTAAATGTACATACACCACTCTTGTTATATCTGGTCGTATAACTATTATTTTTATATCCAGAAATACCATCAAATGAAATGCCTGTATGATCTTCTGCAGCTCCACACCAGTACTTCAAGCCAAATCGATTCTCAATTGCTAACAAGAGTTTCCCTGTCGGCTTTAAAAGTTCATGTATTCTCTTTAACAATGTATGATATGGCTGTTCAAATTCTGAATTAATTCCAACATATTCCAATACACCAATTAGCAAAATATAATCAAATTTTTGCTTAAAATCATGTGTATAAACATCATCACAAATTACCTCTAGATTATGTTTTGACTGATGTCTCTTTCGAATAATCTCTGCTCTTTTTGGAGATTGTTCTAGTGCAATTACTTTATCAGCATTCTGACACAAAAGGCCTGTTAACGCCCCCATGCCAGCACCTATTTCCAATATAGCTGATGACTTTTGAAACGGATACCAATTTATGAGATTTTCCCTGGCATCTGTAAAATTATGAAAAGCTGCCCCTCCCATGTTGCAAATACTTCTATCGCTCTTTCCTTCATTTAATGCCTCTATAATTTTATTTTCAATATCACCATCAGAATAAACTTTTTCGTTTTCTCTCATATCTATACTCTCTCCCAAATCTATTGTTCCGTTCTTTCCCAGTGGTGCTCCATTGTTAAAATTCCTCTCTCGTTATACGGATTTGATTCCACTTCTATTTGCATCAAACTAAATATGCTGTCATATTGGACTCCATCCGTGTTTTCAACCCATAAATCCAACATGTATTTTCCTTTCAATAATTTATTTTCAAAAATAAACTTTACACATCCTGGTTTCAAATTTTCAGTTTCTTGTTTTGTTAATTTCATTGATGTTCCATAACAATATGTTCCATCATTCCTTGTTATTCCAACCACAAACTTTACTTCTTCATCTTTTCTGCCACACCCATCATAATTTAATACAATTTGATATTTTTGCCTTGTCCAAATTTTTGTTACTTCATTTCCATCCAAATCTTCTATTTTTACTTTTGTATAAAATATATCTTTTCCACCCAACCGTCGTGCCATCGGATAACAATGAGTACATACTGTTCTTAGAGTTTCATTTAATTCCAGCTCTCTTTGCTTTCTTTCTAATTCCAAAAGTTCCTCTTGCTTTTTCCTTTTCTCTTCCTCTTTTTGTCTTTCTGCTTCTTTTCTCTTTTCCTCTTCCTTTTGTCTTTTTTCTTCTTCCTGTCTCTTTTTCTCTTCTTTTTCCCGCTCTATTCTAAGACGTTCCTGTTCTTCTTTTATTTTTCTTTCTAATTCTTCTTTTCTCTGTTGATTTTCAAATTCAATACGATCTAATCTGCGCCCCTCCATTGCAGCAAGGTATGCTTCGCCGATAAATTTAGGAGTTCCTTCATCTTTTATTAAACCATTCTCAATCCAGATCAGTTTATCGCATATTTTATACATCTGATCCATGGAATGAGATACAATAACGATTGTAGTTCCATTTGTTTTTATCTCTTTTAACTTATCAAAACATTTTTTCTGAAATGCTGAATCTCCCACTGCCAGAATTTCATCAATTAGCAATACATCTGCATCCACATTTATTGCCACGGCAAAAGCCAAACGCATATACATACCAGAAGAATATGTTCTTACTGGATTGTCAATATATTCTTCCAGTTCAGAAAATCGAATAATATCATTTAATCGCCTATCTACTTCTTTTCTCGTAATACCAAAAATAGACGCGTTCGTATAAATATTCTCGCGTCCTGTCATATCTGGATGAAATCCAGCCCCTAATTCAATAAGGCTGGATACTCGTCCTTTAATTTCAATCTTTCCTTCATTTGGATATAAAATACGAGTAAGCATTTTTAATGTGGTACTCTTACCGCATCCATTTTTTCCTATAATTCCAATTGCTTCCCCCTTGTGTACCTCAAAACTGATTCCTTTTAATACCATCACATCCTCATGTTTTCCACGTGATGGATTCACAAACCTCTCCTTAAATGAAGTCGCCTTGTCTTTATATGATTTAAAACTTTTTTTTACATTGTCCACACGAATAACAACTTCCCGTGTATCTATTTCATTATTTTCTTTCACTACATTTCCTCCGCAAAATTTCTATCCATTTTTGCAAATATCACAAAACCTAAAATCAAAACTATTATACTTTCAATAAATGCAAGTAACAAATAATTGGTTGTTGGAATAATTCTATAATATAAAATCTGATGATACACTTCCACAATCGGTGTCATCGGATTCAAAACTACTAATTTTCGATATTGTTCCGGCACATAATCCATATTATACATAATAGGAGTGACATATATCCACGCCATCATCACTACGCCCATAATTTGCTCTAGATCTCTAAAATAAACCGTAATTGCAGAAACAATAAATGCTATTCCAAGAGCTAACATATATTCAAAAATAATAATCAACGGAAGGAATATCAATGCTTTAAAATTAAACCAATATCCAGATATCAACACTGCGAAAAAAACAATAATAAAGCTTAAAAGCATATTAACAAAAGCACTGGTAACATACGAAATTGGAATTACTTCTCTTGGGAAATAAATCTTTTTAACCATATCCGACTGCGCTCTAATACAGGTTGAACCACCTTGAACCGATGTATTAAAAAAAGTCCATGGCATCATACCAATAATCAGATATAAATAAAACTTATCAATATTTACCCTGAAAATTACAGAGAAAACCATCGAATATACAATTACCTGACATAATGGATTAATATAAGTCCATAAAAATCCAAGAACAGATCCCTTATATCTGCCTCGTAATTCTCGTCTTACCAAACTATATATCATATCTTTATATGCATAAATATTACGTATTCTTTGTATCACGACATTCTCCTTTTGCATAATATCCATAATAGGCGTTTGCGAAACGCCACAAGCCGCATAAATACGGCATTTTTTTGTTGT
>CAUHML010000088.1 GCA_959606905.1 uncultured Bacteroides sp.
AGTTCTGCGTCAATGAACAGAGTATATGAATATTTACCGGCTCCCGGTCAATTCATCAATGAGAATCATACCACAACAACTATGGCAGAAGCCTGCACCTATGCAGAAGAACGAATCAATCAGACGGCTTATGTTTCCCTAGGCGGATTCGGTGGATACATCATCGTTGGATTCGATCATAGTATCGTGAATGATGGAGATTACAACATTGCTATTACAGGAAACGCTTTTGATGGTTCGTCAGAACCGGGAATTGTATGGGTAATGCAGGACGAAAATGGTGATGGGTTACCTAATGACACTTGGTATGAATTGCGCGGATCCGAATATGGGAAAGCCGAAACCTGGCAGGACTATGCCGTCACCTATCATAAACCAACTGGTATTCAGCTTCCCACCCCATGGACAGACAATCATGGTCAAAGTGGGTCTATTGATTATCTGGGTGCTTTTCACCGGCAAGATTATTATTATCCCGCCTGGGTAAAGGAAAAACAATATACTTTGCGAGGTACTCGCCTGAAAGAGCGTAATTACGATCAATCCGGTAATGGTACTTATTGGGTAAATGATAGTTATGAATGGGGATATGCTGATAATTTCAGCGCCATTGATCGTCTGACAGATGATGACAACTATAATGCCGGACCGTCTGACAATCATTTCAAGATATCCCATGCTGTAACTTTCGATGGTAAGGATGCAAACCTGAAGTACGTTGATTTTATCAAAGTACAAGTGGGTGTTAATAGTAAAAGCGGTTGGTTGGGTGAAATATCCACTGAAGTTTTTGGAATAAAGGATTTCAACATGCTCAAATAATTGATAGAATATACATAAGAGATTCTTTTCGCTATTAAATATAGAGATAAAAATTACCAAATGGTAATTTTTATCTCCTCCCATAACCCTACCTTTGTCGCCATTTTCAACGACAAAGGTAGAAAGTTATGAAAGATAGTATTGATTTCGGCAGTATGAACATCTCCACGTTGTTCCGTAAGTTACTAATTCCTACGGTACTTGGGATGGTATTCTCGGCTCTGTTCGTTATTACGGACGGGATATTTGTAGGAAAAGGAATTGGCAGTGACGCGCTGGCGGCAGTAAATATCACTGCACCGCTTTTTATGATCGCAGCGGGTATCGGACTGATGTTCGGAGTGGGAGCTTCGGTGGTGGCTTCCATTCATTTATCTCAGGGAAAACGCAAAGTAGCAAGTATTAATATCACTCAGGCAATTGCTTTTTCCGCATTGCTCATACTTATCCTGTCTGCTCTGTGCCTTTATTTTATAGAGCCATTAGCCAGATTATTAGGTAGTTCGGACCGATTGTTGCCGTTAGCTGTAGAATATATGGCATGGTACATTCCTTTTCTCGTATTCTACGAAGTCTTAAATATAGGTATGTTCTGCATCCGTCTGGACGGTTCACCCACCTATGCCATGATGTGTAATGCGGTTGCAGCCATACTCAATATCATACTGGATTATATATTCATCTTCGAATTTGGTTGGGGAATAATGGGAGCAGCTTTTGCCACCAGTCTGGGGACTGTTGTGGGAGGGTTGATGACACTGATTTATCTACTCCGTTTCTCTCGTACCCTCCATCTATGCCGGATAAAGTTAAGTATCAAAAGTCTGTTACTGACTCTTCGCAACATCGGTTATATGATTAAACTGGGAAGTTCTGCTTTTATCAGTGAAGCCTCCATTGCCTGTATGATGTTTCTGGGGAACTACGTTTTCATCCGCCATCTCGGTGAAGACGGAGTGGCAGCATTCAGTATTGCCTGTTACTTCTTCCCTATCATCTTCATGGTCTATAATGCCATTGCACAATCCGCACAGCCGATTATCAGCTATAACTTCGGAGCCGGACAACCCGAGCGTGTACGAAAGACACTGCATCTCGCCATTCGGACCGCTTTAATCTGCGGTATCAGCTTTTTCATTCTTACCGTACTATGCTGCCAAGACATCGTTTCGTTATTCATTGACCGCAGCTACGCTGCATTTGATATAGCAGTAAACGGGCTTCCTTATTTCGGAGTAGGATTCATTTTCTTTGCCGTCAACATGATTAGCATTGGTTATTATCAGAGTGTCGAAAGAGGTCAGCGGGCAACAATTATCACTCTTCTCCGGGGAGTCGTATTTATGTTGATCGGATTCTTTGCGCTCCCTCCGGTATTGGGTATACCGGGTATCTGGCTAGCCGTACCATTGGCAGAGTTATTAACCACTTTCTATATTTTCGGAATTTATTTGAAAGATCGTTTCATTGTCTGCCGACGATAAGTATCTTTGCAATATGAGAACATTCATTGAAAAACTTTGCGATAGATACAAGGTATCTGAAACCGATGTACAGTCTCTACTGAACTATATGGAAGAGGTACATTTCAAAAAGAGAGATTTAATAGTACGCGAGGGGACAAAGAACTGTAATCTTTATTTTATCAAGACAGGAATATGGCGAGCCTATTATCATAAAGACGGAGTGGATACTACCATCTGGTTTGCTTCAGACGGAGAAGCTGCTTTCTCCGTCTGGGGCTATGTAGATAATGCCTACTCATTAATAAATATTGAGGTCATGTGTGACAGTGTGGCCTATTGTATTTCCCGAACAGCTCTGAATCAGCTATTCGCCTCATCCATCGGACTCGCTAATTTGGGGCTCCGCCTCATGGATCATCAGTTTCTTCAACAGGAGAACTGGCTTATCAGCTCGGGAAGCCCACGGGCTAAAGAACGCTATCTCAACCTTATCAAAGAGACTCCGGAATTATTGCAATATGTACCTTTAAAACATATTGCGTCTTACTTGTGGATAACTCCGCAGTCGCTAAGTAGGATTCGGGCGAAGATAGCATCTTCTCCGCAATAATACTACGCTTTCGCGGTCTTCACCCCAAAAGCACAATAAGTCAAATAACACACACAAGCTAAAGTAACAAAAACGCCTCCAATAACACCTACTGTTCCTATTGCAAACCCAATCACCGGGGTAACTACTCCGCCACCGGCAACAGCAGTAATCATCAATCCTGAAATTTGGTTTGCTTTTTCCGGCCTTGCCTGTAAAGCCATCGAATAAATGATAGAAAATACGGATGAGGCAAAGAAGCCGACAGCACCGATACAAATCAGATTCACCATATCATTTTTTACAAAGGCCAGAATAAGCAAAGAGAAAATACAGGCAACAATATTCACACGGAAATATTTCATTTCAGCAATACGGGCTAACAAGAAAGCACCCAGCAAAGCACCTACCGTACGGCTTAAAAAATAAACCTGTGGGGCAAACTTCACTTGTTCTGCCGTCCAGTCAAATCGTTCCGCCATCAGTTTGGAGCTAATAAAGTTGGTAGCAACATCTACTCCCACAATAAAAAAGATACCCAGAAACAACAACAGAATCGTTTTATCCTTCAACAAAGAAAAAGTATCACTGATAGAAAGTTGTTGGGTTGCGGCACTGGAAGCTTCCCGTTTAACAGGTGTAGCCATCAGCCAAATGGCAGACAATAACGTGATAAAGCCTAATATAGGAAAACAATAATACCATTTGTCATCTCCAAAATGTGCTACAGCCAGCAACACAATCTCCGGCCCGACGAGAGAAGACACAGCTTTAATCACTTGTCCTGCTGTCAAACTACTTGTCAGCAAACGTTGGCTGGTTACCACATTACTCAATAACGGATTCAATGAAACCTGTAAAATGGCATTGCCAATTCCCAAAAGAGCATAAGCTATCATACAAGTCGCACTGTTATAAACGACTAATGGCAGCAGCATACCCACTACCGTTATTCCCATACTAAGTAAAACCGTATTTTTACGTCCCCATTTGTTCATCTGATTTCCAACAGGAATACCTAAAAACAGGAACCAGATAAAAACCAATGAAGGAACAAATCCCGTCATCACGGGAGACCAGTCGAAAGTACGTTGAACATAATCGGACGAAATACCGACTATGTCACAGAAGCCCATTACAAAGAACCCGAAAAGAACGGGAAGGGCGGCATAAATAGAATTTTGTGTTTTCATGTTTAACCCACTATATTATAAAATGTAAAATCCCCGGTGTCCTGTCAAGCAACATCGACACCGAGGAAAATAAGCTGTTTATTCAGAACAATGAGGCGGATTTTCCACTCCCCATTTCTCATTCGGTTGATTTCCCATTGTGAGTTTCAATGTCCCACCTTTATAGAGTTCATCCCGGTACAACCAGCACTGTTCCAATGGTTTGCCATTCAGCGTAGCAGATTGTACATAATAGGCATCCGGTGTATTACCAGTCGTTTCAATCACAAACGTTTTTCCCGTCGCATTCATCGGACTAAGTTTGATTTCAATCTTATCAAACAACGGACTGCCAATCTGGAAAGTCGGTCGTTCACAAGAACCGCCCTGTACATCGAACAATCCCATTGCCGCCATCACATACCAGGCTCCCAACTGTCCCTGATCTTCATCCTGACCGTAGCCATAACCATGCTCTCCGTTTGTTCCGTAAAACTCATCACAAATCAAGCGCGTCCATTTCTGTGTCAGGTAAGGTTTACCGGAGAAATTGAACAACCAAGGAATATGAAGACTTGGCTGATTACCATGATTGTAAGGACTCTCCACACCTGCAAAAGCATAAGTTATCTTACCGCCACCAAAAATAGATTTACGCGCTTCGGTAAATATAGAATCCAACCGATTATTAACCTCCTCTTTACCCACTTTTTCAATCAAACGATATGGATGTTGAGGAACAAAAAATGTATATTGTACAGCATTTCCTTCCTGAAATCCTCTCCATGACTCCAGCGGATTAAAGTTATCAATAAACTCACCGTTAGGAACTCTGGGACGAACCAGTTTCAATGAATCATCAAATAGTTTTTCCCATCCTCTTGATAATTCCATCAAACGGTTGTAATCATCCGTATGCCCCAATGCTTTCGCCCACTGCGCCACAGCATAAGCACTAAAGCAATATTCCAATGTATGAGAAACAGAAAAGGTAGAGCCATCCGGATGTGTGCCATAATGAACACTGTTCTCATAAGGTACATATCCTCTTTCTACAAACTGCTTCACATCCATCTTACCTGCCCCCTCAATGCGGCCTTCCCAGCCTAATTCATTCTTTAAAGCTGCCTGATAAGCCGTTTCAACATCAAAATCACGAATACCACTATTGTATGCACCTGCCAGGGTAATACTCACCATATTTGTCCCTACGCCCGAAACATATCTACTGGCAGCAATACCATCACCTAACCAGCCAGCATCTTTGTATACCAGCAACTGACTGTTAACTAATCCATTGTAGTATTCCGGATAAGCTAGTGCCCAAAGAGAAGTCAAGTTCCAGTAAGCCCCCCAAACTGCATCCGTATTATAATGATTATATATCGGCTTACCTTCTTTTCCCAAAGGTATCTGCCCTACTGTTCCATCATTTTTGGGATAAGCTCCATTAACATCGCTAGCAAGTCCTCTGCCCAACAAAGCGTGATACAATCCTGTATAAAATTTGATTTTGCTTTCATCCGTACCTCCTGAAACCAGAATACGTCCCAAGGATTCATTCCATTTATCCGTAGTTGACTGTAAAGCTTCATTAAAAGTCAAGTCTTTCGCTTCCGTTTCCAGATTCAGTTTAGCATTTTCAATGGAAGTATATGACAAACCGATCTTTACATTTACTACATCATCTTTTTTCGTTTTATAATTCAGGCACATAATAGCTCCTGCACCTTTGATTTCATTTCCCGCTTTCAGAGTACTATCTTGATAAAAAACCTCTACCGATTCAGGAATACGATCTAGTTTTGCATAAAAATACATAGCTACTGATGAACCCGCTTGATATTTCTTCACATATTCCGGTTCCGTAATCACGTAACCTTCAATAGTATTTCCATCTATCTGTTTGATATATGCATCACGCACAGCTCCACTTTCTCCCTGACGATTTCCAATATTCAAAAGAATATGAGCAGCTTCCGTCTCCGGGAAAGTATATCGCTGGAATCCGACACGAGCAGTGGCAGTAAGTTCTGCCTTTACCTGGTAATCCTTTAATAATACAGAGTAATATCCCGGACGCGCCGTTTCATCTTTCTTATCAAAACGGGAACGGAACCCTTTATCGGGGTCTTCCAGTTTTCCGGGATTTGTTTTTACTTCTCCCGTTACAGGCATCAGTGAAATTCCTCCTATCTGAAACTCATGTAAGCAAGGAAAGCCATCAATCGAAGTATGATTATCTTCATAACCAATAGCTTCCCATCCTTGATTATTACCGTAAGTTCCATTGGTAGAAGCTCCCAGTTTAGCCATTCCGAAAGGCTCCGCAGCCGGAGTATAAAAAAACCAACGACTATGTACAGTTCCGATATTAGGATTTACATATTCTACCAAATTGGGACGATCAGGTGTTTTGCACCCTACAACACCTGCCAGAATCAACAGGCTACCTATCCATTTTAATTTCATCATTTATTTATTTTTCTGTTTGTAACTTCTCCTTTAATCATCGCCACACGTGCATAATACTCCGGTACACACGAAGCATCCAATAACCATTTCGGCTTACGTTTTTCATCAGTCCGCCCTGTCCAGTCATGATACATCAGTCCCGCCTGGTCACGTGCATGCTCCCAAGCATAATCCAGTCCTTTTATCATCGTATCCACATATTTTGAATCCCCCGTAACATTGTACAGATCGTGATAACCTCTAAACAAAACCAAATTAAACCAAGGCAAATCTGCAATATAAGGAATACCGTCTTCCGTATACTTAAAAAATACTTTGTAGCTTCCTTCTGCCAGAAATTTAGCATTATCCAGATACGCCTGCTCACCCGTATAATTATATAAAGCTACAGCTGCTTGTAACAAAGTACCAGTATTGTAAGTATACAAATCCGGGCATACTGCCGAAGTCGTTGTTAACCATGAATTCCAAACGACTCCTCTTTCCGGATCTTTCAGATATTTATCAATCCAATGATAGAACTTCTTTCCCACCTCCAGATAATACTCATCTTTAGTTGCTTCATAAAGTTTTAAAGCCAACACCATCGCTTTTCCGTTAGAACAGGCAGGTTTCTGATCTTTCACTCCTTCCAACCAAGAAACAGCTCCTTCAAAGTTCTCATCCCAGCCACTTAAAATAAAGGTCAATACCTGTTTCGCTTTCTCCAGATAATGAGGATTTTTAGTTACCAAATAAGAATCAATATAATCAATCCCCACCAAACCATTGTCATCATAATAGCGGTCTACCTTTCCAAACTGAACAGGGTAAGCCTGATAACCAAAAGGAACACGCGTTGTATCATAGTAACGCTCCATTGCCATCACCATCGAATCGACATAAACCGTATATTTCTCCGGTTCGATAGCAGCCATCAACACTGCCGAAGAAAAGACACCACTCATAGGCCACAGATAAGAAACTTCCTGCGCTTGCCGGGTGGAATCATTAAAATAAGTCAGATCAGGACGATGACTGCTTGGGTAATATTCAGAGAAGAGGCCGTATTTGGGAACCCGGTAGAGTTCCCAAACACGCTGAAACATTTCTTCTGCCTTATCTTTATTCGGAGTCGTTTTTGATTCTCCGGCACAAGAAAGAAGCACGAATACCGTCGATACAAATAAAACTATATTTCTAATTTTACTATTCATATCCTATTCCTCTGTCACTGTTTCTCCTTTGTACAAAGCAATCATTCCCAAAGATTCAAGCGCAGCATCCTGCATCAACAACTGTTCAGCACGTTTTGGAGTTGCTCCTGTCCAGTCTTCATAGAACAGTCCGTTTGATAAACGGGCATTTTCGTATGCATAATCCAGGAAGTTGATGAATGTTTTGATATAATTGCCTGCATTTTTGTAATAAGGTTCAATATCAATAAATGCACGAACTAATTTGGTTGTAAACCAAGGGTCATGATCAGGATAAGCCAACGCCAACCCATTAAGCGGACGTACAAAATAATTATACGCACCTTCGGAAGAAGCAATGGCACTGTCCAGATAAGTCTGCTCACCTGTTATTTTGTATAGACGGACTCCGTTAGAAATCATTACACCTGTATTGTAAGTCCATTTTGTTTTATTAATGGATCCGTCTGCTTGTTTATCATTCCAGTAACAGCCATCCTCCGGATCACGCAAGTTAGTCAACGTCCAAGCATATAAACGTTTTGCCAGAGCCAACACATCCGCTTTTTCCTCTTGAGGACATACAGAATAATATTCAAGCAAGAATAGCGTTGCATATCCATTAGCGCATGTCGGTTTATTCGAATCACCAACTCCCTGCTGTCCTTTCTGGTCTTCATTCCACCAAAGGCCTCCTCCAAACGTATCATCTTCACCAGCTTGCAGGAACTCAACGATTCTTTTAGCTTTCGTCACATAATCTTGATTATTTAGCAAATTAAAAGCCTCTACCAGTTCAATCCCCACAATAGAATTATCATCATAAAAACGTGTTCCACTACCGGTAGTACCATTGGTTTGAGAGCCATAACCACCCACAGCTCCACTAGGAGTACGATAATAAACTTCAAACCGGTCTACCATATCTGCATAATTCACATCATAACCTAAGGCATGCAAAGCTGCTGCTCCGGAAACCAGTCCGTCATACGGCCACAAGAAAGAAGCGGAATTATCCCCGTCTTTCTTAGGATAATTTTCATTATACAGTCCTTCTGTTGCCCCACTATTGATCCGGTAGCACTGATTAATCAAGTCAAACTGCTCTTTGGCACGTTTATGATAAACGACCTCCTCTCCGGGTTCTGACGGAGCAATCGGTGTAGGCGGGATATATTTCTCTACGTCATCTCCGGCACAGGAGAATAATAGTGCCGGAAGAATAGCTAAAATAGTCTTTATCTTTTTCATAACTTAGTTTTATTAATTAATCGGAGTCACATTAGTAAATGTATGTATCATCAATCCATCCGAATTCGTATCGATAGTGATAGTCGCATGCGTATAATCCAGACTACCTTTCATTTTCCAAAGATGATCCCACTGACTCCATTGGAATTCATACAAAGCATAGAAAGAAGCAGGTTCTCCACCTACCGGACGTTCGGCACTCACGCCATCACCTCTACCCCAACACATATCACCACCATTTACTTTTGCTAAAAAGTAGTAACGTTCTTCTATCCAACTTAACCAATCAGGAGCACCGGTTTCCGGTTTGGACGGATCAAGGAATCGGATATCACCCTCTCCCACAAATTTACCATCACCCGCATACTCTAATACAGCTATATCTCCAAATGTTGCTCCCCAAATACAACGAACAGAAGAACCGATTTTTTCCGTGGTCATTGCCATTGTATTAAAGTTCACAGTCAGACGGGTTACTTCTTCGGAAGCAGCGACTGCCGTTTCGCCCTCCCCTTCTCTTAACTTCGAGCTATCATCAATATAATAGCTGAATGTTTCACCTGTAGTAGCAGACTTAAATGATATATTTCCTGCAGATAACTTCGTATAAATCTGGAAAACGCCCTCTTCTACACAACGGAACGGAATTCCCCCCTGTCCACTGTTCTCCGTAGCCGAACCATATAAATACAATTCAGCCGGAATATTATCAATTCCCTCTCCACGAGTTACTGTGATGGTAGCCACCTTGTCGGTTCTCTTCACCACTCCACCTTTCGAAGCATTTACCGTCCATTTTATATCTCCGGTTTCCAAAGGATAAATGCCTGCATTTCTGGCAATCGTATTAATAGCTGCATGAGTGATTGACAAACTGGTCGCAGCTCCCAAATCACTTTTCACCGTAGCCAGCGGCTTTGAAAAATCACCGTCTGCCTTATCAAACAGCACCTCGTACAATACAATTCCGCCATCTGCCGCACCACCTCCTGACCACGACAACACAACAGGCGTTGGAGATGACACATTCAACTGGATAGAAGCAGGGGAACTTAATTCTGTAGGGACTGCAAAATCCGTGTTCAATTCATAATCTTCCTGACATGAAACCATTGCCAGAAGTACTGAACATATCCATAATATCTTTTTCATAATCATTCCTTTTTGAGTCGTTTAACCAATTACCAATTCGGATTCTGCTCCAAATTACCATTCAAGTCACGTTCAGCCTGTGGTATAGGCCACAAATAATGTTTATTTGCATTAAAGGTTCTGTTTTCAACCCGAACGTATCCATCATCCGTACCTACCACATCATTTGTCTTTAGTCCGTGACACCATCCATTCAATACATTGTCCGCAATTCTCCAACGGATAATATCTTTATGGCGATGTCCTTCCAATGCCAATTCCGAACGACGTTCGTTTCGTACAATCTCAATCAGTTTATCTTTAGAAGCTCCTTCCGGGAATTCCAGTGCTGAAGCAAGTGTAAATCCGGCCCTATCACGAATTGGTTTAATAGTTGCATCCCAAGCCGTCTTATCCAGTTCACCTAATTCTGCCAATGCTTCCGCATTCATCAATAAAATATCAGCATAACGAATCAGAATCGGATTCAAACCAGAATAAAGAGTAGCACGATAAGTGTTATCCCAATATTTCTTAATATAGTAACCGGTAGCCGAACAGTCTGAACCTACCCCATAACCATCTTTGCCTTCACCTTTCTCACAGTTGATAACAACTTCTGTTCCGTCGGCCAACGTATATGAGTTTCCAGTGTACATCACCGTTGCCTTCAAACGTGGGTCACGATTAGCATACGGATGACTTTCATCAAACGATGTTCCTGTTTCCTTAATTGTTTTTCCATCCAGCATAATATAACTGTCTACCAACTCCTGCAAAGGAGAAAGCTGGGAATATCCACCCAAAGTGGGCGGCAGGAAAACATACATCATCTGATGTTCACGACTGGTCGGACGATACTGTGCATCCAAAATTACTTCAGAGTTGTATTCATTAGCGATCTCAAACAATCCTGCATAACTTCCAAAGAGTTTAAAGCCTCCCTCTGTCATAATGGTAGAAGTGATATTTTTCACTTGCGTCCAATTACCTTCAAACAAATAGATTTTAGCTTTAATCGCCATTGCCGCCCAACGGGTAATCCGACCTTTATTATCCGCATCATAAGAAGTCGGCAAATAGTTACCATTAATCACTTCATCCAGATCGGCCAAAACATTTGCTATTACAGTGGCTTTGGCCGTACGTGCAATAGACATACTTTCTTTAATAGAAAGCACTTTGGTAGTATAAGGAACATCTCCGAATTTCGTATACAACTCATAATAATTATAAGCACGAAGCACTTTTGCCTCGCCAATATAACGTTTCTTCAATTCAGGATCCAAATCCGGTACGCGATCAATATTCTCCAATAGTTCATTACACATACGAATCCCCGTATAACGTCCGTCCCAAACCTTTTTCACGTAAGGGTCTGCTGTAGAATATGAACCATTACCGATATTCTGTGTAGCATCGTTCGGTTGCTTGGTATAAGCATTGTCCGTCATTGCTTCACAATAAAGCTGTTCGTCCATATTTCCCAAATAGGTATAGCAAGTATTCAACGCCTTGACAGCTGCTTCAGGGTCCTCTTCCCAATAAGTCAAGTCCGTTTCTCTGTCATACGGTGCCGTATCCAAGTCAACACAAGAGGCACCGCCCACTACCAAGACAGCAGATAAAATCAAATTCTTTATAGTTGTTTTCATCACGGTACAGTTTAAAATTTAACATTAAGTCCAAATGAATATACTCTTGCCACAGGATAAGAACGACCACTGCCGTCTCCGGTATATTCCGGGTCCCATCCGCCTTTCATCTTCGTGAAAGTCAACGGATTCTGCACACTGGCAAAGATTCTTAAATTCTTGACATAGAGTTTTTTCATCCATTGTTGCGAGAAAGTATATCCAATCTGCGCATTTTTCAAACGCAAGTATTTAGCATCCTGAATCCAGAAATCTGATTTCGCTGCATTATTAGCAGATTCCGCACCCATTGTCAGACGGGGATAAGTAGCATCCGGATTATTCGGAGTCCAGCGATCTTGATGGAAATCCATTACAGGACCTTCATTGTTATTATGGAAAGCCTCTACAGATTCACCACGCATCCACTTGTTACGTTTTCCTACTCCTTGCCACATCATCGAGAAATCAAAACCTTTATATTCCAAACCATAGGTGAAGCCGAAAGTATATCTTGGGAAGTCATTACCAACAATAAAACGGTCATCGTCCGGTTTAATCACACCATCGCCGTTCTTATCCAAATAACGAATATCTCCCGGTTTCGGTGTAATACCTTCCAAGTGCGGTCCTTTCTGACATTCTTCCTCATTCTGGAAAAATCCATCCGAACGATATGCATAGTAAGAGTACAACGGATAACCTTCCTTGATAATTGTCTGTACATCCGAGCCACCGATAATTTCCGTACCGCGTGTATCTATTACTTCATTAAAGCTATCCGAAATATTTCCGGCGAAGTTATGCACTACCGGACCGGTCTTCAAACGATAACTTACTGATAATTCCCATCCTCTCGTCTCTACCTTACCAGCGTTTTGAATCGGGGCACCATTACCAAACAATCCGGGAACCGGTAAATTCACCAAAATATCTTTTGTACGATTATTGAAGCAATCAAAAGTAATATTCAAATCATTATTCAACAATCCCAATTCGAAGCCGATATTAGCCATACGGGTAGTTTCCCATTTGAGATCAGGGTTTGTAGAAGCAAATTCAGCCGTCTGCGCCAGCTTGTCGCCGAAACTGATACCGTTCTTTACAGACACCGTCTGCATGTATTGATAAGCACCAATGCGGTTATTACCAACCAATCCCCAGGAACCTCTGATTTTTAAAGAAGGAACATACGGTTTCAGTACAGACCAGAATTTTTCTTCCGAGATACGCCATCCTGCCGAGAAAGACGGGAAGACTCCCGAACGGTTTCCTTTCGCAAAATAAGAAGAATAGTCATTACGGATATTAAATTCCAGCAGATATTTCTCATCATAATTATAAGTGGCTCTTGCAAAACCGGAATAGATAGCCCAGTCACTT
>CAUHML010000089.1 GCA_959606905.1 uncultured Bacteroides sp.
CTACCGAGGCGCTGCATCAGCTACCGGCGACTATGGCGCTGCATCAGCTACCGGCTACCGAGGCGCTGCATCAGCTACCGGCAGCCAAGGCGCTGCATCAGCTACCGGCTACCGAGGCGCTGCATCAGCTACCGGCTACCGAGGCGCTGCATCAGCTACCGGCGACTATGGCGCTGCATCAGCTACCGGCTACCAAGGCGCTGCATCAGCTACCGGCAACCAAGGCGCTGCATCAGCTACCGGCAAAGAAAGCATAGCTCTTGCTGCCGGAAAGGATTGCAAGGCAAAGGGAGCATTAGGATGCTGGATTGTGCTTACAGAACGTGGAGAATGGGATGAGAACACTTATCCTATCATTTCAGTCAAAGCGTTCAAAGTAGACGGTAAGTCAATCAAAGAAGATACATTCTATACTTTAATAAATGGAGAAGCAGTGGAAATGAAATAGCAATTTCATTCCAGCCGCATCAAAGGTAGTGCTATTACCGTACTAAAAGCCGTGAGAGAAGCGAAGTGCGCACCGCTTCCCTTTAACCTTGTACGGGCGGTTTAAAAACACAATACAATGGAAAATGAACTTGAAGAACTGTACAAGGAGCTGAACGAAGTCAAAGCTTGTGATTTGGAATATCTTCCCAAATACGGCTATTCTTCAAAAGAAGAAATCATTCAGCTTATAGAGGAAGATATTGAGGAGTTGCGCGCAGAACTTGAATGTAGTCAATATGATTATACACCTGACGAACTCGAAGACGAAAGGATGTTTCTTTGCGTTAGTCAAGGGCTATCAAGATATTGCTAAACTTAATATTATAAAATTATGCCAATCGTAAAAAAGAATGACGTTCTACCTGAACGTCCTGTTATTATTGTACTTTATGGAGTACCGGGAAGTGGGAAAACAAGTGTTGCTACAACAGCCGATACCCCCTTATTGATTGATTGCGACAGAGGTGCAGACCGAGCAGTACAGCGTTGTGATACTATAATGGCTAAAAACTGGAAAGACATAGATAGTGAGCGGGGAGCAATGAAAGACTATAAAACAATTGTGGTTGATACAGCAAAGTCTATGCTTGACGATTATTTGAGCCAGTATGCCATTGAAAACAACTATAAGTTAAAAACAAATTCTTTAAAACGCTTCGGACAGATGAGCGAAGATTTTAAAGAGTTCGTCAACTTCCTTCGTTCAAATGGTTCTGATATTATATTCATCTGCCATGATAAAGAAACAGCAGACGGTGATGTGATAAAGCACTCTCCGGATTGTACCGGACAATCTAAAGACCTTCTTGTTAGAATTGCAGACCAAGTGGGATATGTATTTATCCAAAATGGAAAACGCTGTATATCTTTTGCTCCGTTAGATAATTTTGTAGGGAAAAATGTTGCCGGGCTTGAAACTGTTACTATTCCTGATTATGGCACAACCCAATTTGATACTTGCATGTCTGACATTGTTTCAAAAGTCAAAATATCTATTCAAGGAAAAGGAGAAGCACAAGCAAAAGCCAACGAGCAGCTTGCAGCAATACGAGAGCAACTTGCGGCTGCAATGACTGATGAAGATATTATCTCATTGATGGAAGCAACCAAGACACTGCCTAAAATCATGCAATTACCGTTCTTCTCTGAAATGCAAAAAAATCTTGCTACAAAAGGATACGCATTCGACAAGGACAAAAAAATGTTTATTAAAGCATGAAACCACTTATTAGGGCAACACAACTGGAAGCATTCCGAAAATACATAGAACAAAGCGATTACGCCAGTTATGAGATAACTGAACAATCGGTTATTGACAGTATATCAGGTGCATTTGAAGGCAATACATATACGAGAATTGGAAAAGCTTTTCATAAAATAGTGGAAGAAGGTACACCGAAATGCGAAAAGGTTAAAGCAGGTGAGCGTACCTTTCTTTATTACGGGAAAGAACAAAAGGAACAAATGCCAAGCGGACGAGCGTTTGATATTGATGGGAACAAAATAATTCTTGACATACCACAATGTAAGGCCGCTCTTGCATACAGGAATGAACATCCTGATGCTTTTCATGAGATACGCCTTTATAAGGACTTTGGGAATGCTATTATAACAGGATGTGCCGATATGATAGATGGCGTAGAAATTAGGGATATTAAAACCAAATATTCTTATCCTATTGATGCCGATTACATAAATTCTTGCCAATGGAAATTTTATCTCCAATTATTCAATGCAGATATATTTCATTTTGATTTGTTCATATTTGAAGGATATGATAAAGAAAAGCATGGATATGATGTCAGAGGTATTCCGTTGAAACGTTATGATCCTGCAATAACATGCTATCGCTACGATGGCATGGAGCAGGATAATTATAATCTGCTTCGCTCATTTCTTGAATGGGCTGAATATAGAGATTTGACCAAGTATTTACTTAAAGAAACAATAGAATAGAAAATGAATTTAACCGGAAGCGTAAATTTGCTAAAGCTCGAAAAAGCGGGCATAGCAACAATCAAGAATAAGAAATGCGTTGTCATTCCGATAGAAGAAAACGACCTTTATGTAAGTATGGACGAGAACCTGAAAGCAAAAGCCGTCTATCTTAACGTTAATATTAATGAGCGTAGAGAGCCGAGCCAATACGGCAATACCCATTACTGCAAACAATACTTATCAAAGCAGTATAAGGATGCGAACAAGACAGAAGCAGAAGCCAAGTCAAAGGTTTACCTGGGAGACTTCAAGCCTTATGAGTTTGAGGGTTCCGGGAATGCTGCGGCTACGGTGGAAGCGCCAACCTTACAGACCGACGGGGAAGACGACCTTCCGTTCTGATGTGTAACCTATAAACATATAATATCATGCTGTACGAATTTAAGCTAAAAGTAAACAAGGTTAACGAGAAAGGCGATGAAAAGGAAGTCACCGAACATTACATAACCGATGATGAGCTTTTCGGTCATGTGGAATTGAAAGGCAATGAGCTATACAACGGTGAGTGTGATGTTTTCGCAATCAGCCGGAGTAAGATACGTGAGATTGTCAATGAGAAGCAGGAAGATGAGTTCTTTTATAAGGTTACTCTTGTTGAGATTTTCGTAGACGACAACGGAAAAGAAAAGGAGAATAAATACTATGTTCTCCTTTCGGCAAAAGACATGGACGATGCCAACAGAAAGGCGGCAGAATACATGAAACAGGGACTTCAAGACATGAAGCTGGACGCTATTGCAAAGACAAAGATTTTAGACTTGATATAATTAACCGAAAGCCCTCTGCTCACGCAGAAGTCCCGTGGAAGGTTCGGGTTAAGTGATTTAATTTCAGCTAACAGTTAACTATCCCGGTGTGGCTTGACCGCCTATCCGGGAACTATTTGTTAACCTGCCTGCTCGGTCTGTGAAGATATGGCGGGCAAACGGGGAATATGGTAACGTTGAACGTATTGGGCGGTTATTCTTTTTGATTGCTAATTATTTTGTTTTAAAATTAGTATTAGTTATTCATTAGTTTATTATCCTTTACCATCCAGCAAAATAACGTGTTCTGTTCGATTCGGAACTTCCCCACTAACTACAACTCATTATGAAACTTACAATAACCAAATCCGAAGGCGCAATCATTCAGAAGCTTATCGAAGACCGAAAGTCAGACATTCATAATATTGGAGGTGACAGCAAGCAGGCAGAGCGTCTAAGTAAACTGAACAAGAAGATTGCAAGGCAGATAAAGAAACAATACAAGACATGAGTCCTTACGTAATAACTTCTGCGGTTCTTATTACCTATGACGGAAAGAAGATACCGTTGGAAAACATAGAGAGTGAAATAATAACCCGACCCATCCAGTTGACTAAGGAGAGGATACTTGATGCTTTCTCCATGATGAAAGATAAGCCGGTGGATGTGGAACTTAAAATCAAACATATATGAGCAATTATGTTACAGTTACGGCAGAGGTGGAATTTGACATGGAAGATTATATAGATGATATTCTTGAAAAATTGTCAGACGAAGAGTTAATTAAAGAGCTTGAGGACAGAGAGTTTGTTGTTTACGAAACAGCATCCTTACTTCAAATTGAATTTAACAATCCGACCGATTTGAAAAGGCATTTATGCGACATAGTTAATGTAGGCTATTGCATATCCAATGAAGAACTTATCAATGAAATAAAATTAAAACTACCATAATTTGCATGAGACATTTAGAAGACAAACTCCAAAAAGCTTGCGTGAAGTGGTTTGATTACACATATCCCAAATATAGACTAACTCTCCATCACTCTCCAAATGGCGGAAAACGTAATTCCATTGAAGCTGCAAAGTTCAAGCAGATGGGCGTTCGTGCAGGATTCCCCGATTTGATACTTCTTATACCGAATAAGTTTTATCCTTTCTGTGGGGTAGAATTAAAGACTAAAACAGGCAGGCAGTCGGAGAATCAGAAAGCCTATCAGAAGGAGTTTGAGAGTATCGGCGCCAAATATGTCGTTGTTCGGTCACTTGATGAGTTTATAGAAGTGGTAACAGACTATTTGAAAGAAATGTAATGTTTAATGAAAAATAAAAATACAAGTGTTATGGAAATAGAAATAAAAATCAACATCCCAGAAGAAGGGAATAATATTATTGATAAATCAACCTTTTCACTCTCTATAGTGGGAATGCCTATTAAAAATCGGGAAGCATTGAAAACACTCCCCGATAAAATAAGGCAATCGTTTATTGACAGCGTAGAATTATTGACAAACAATTCTGTTTCTGACAGATTTATTAATTGCATAGACGGAATTAAGAATGCACCGCTCGCTCCGGTGCAAGCTCCTCAATGTAATGAATGAAATATTTACAAATAGTGTGATACTTTTGGAAGTCAACTTTACACTTATGATTATCAAATGAAATTCCCGAAAAAGAAAGTTCCATAAGTTCTTTTGCTTCATCCAATAGCGGAAGCGTCTTGTCATAAGAGTATATAAGGTGGATAAGTTCTCTTGAAAGGTCTTTCATTTCAGGATAGCTAAAAATATCGTTTTCATCATATTCTCCTTTGACTAATTTTGCCTTTTCAATAAGCTCTTTTGCTTTTTCGATGTAAAATTCTTTAGTTTTCATTATTCTTAATTTTTGAATTGACGACACAAAGTTAAGAAATCCCGTGAATGATTGGGTTTGTTCACGGGAACTATAATTATTTGGCGTTTTCCTTTGGCATTTTGATTTGAGTGTGTATCTTTGCAACGTTTTCCCGCCAAGAAAACATTTACATATTAGTGATTGAGGTGGATTTTTTATATCCATTTGACTGCTTATATCTGCAAAGATAAAAGGCTGTTCGCTACTCTTGTAGGCTACTTCATTCACTGATGTAGTGTTTCTTGGCGGAAAACAGAGGGCGAACAGCTTTCTTTATATCTATAACTCAAATTCTAACTACAATGCCAAGAAACTTAGAATTAGAGAATGGGCGAATAATATGTACCCCACAATCTACGTTAGTTGCTAACGAGAAAGCAACAACTCTATCCTTATCTTCTTCAACCGAAGAAATCAAACGTTATTTTAAAGCCATTTTGGAACTTTCAAAACTGGATATTCCCTATCCCGTTAACCTTGATAGTTGCTGGATGCTGTGCTATTCTGCAAAAGAAAAAGCAGTGCGAGCTTTAAAGGAAAATTTTATAGAAAGTGTTGATTATCAATTTTTAGCCCAAAATGGCGAAAACTCAAAATGCGGCAGACCATCAATAGAATACTACCTCTCCGTTTCATGCCTTGAATACTTCATCGCCCGCAAAGTTCGCCCCGTATTTGACGTGTACCGTGAAGTCTTTCACAAGGTGAACGAGATTGCACCAAAGGTTGCCAAATCAAGCGCAGCCGACAAACGGAAAATCGCAAAGCTTGAAAAGGAATTGGAGTTTACGAAAAAACTTCTCGAATGGACAAGGTGGAGTGAACGCAGGGAGATTGAGCTCAAATGCTCGTGCTTCTCTTTCTTAGTAAAGACGAAGCAGTACGATAAGTGGGCGGAATACAGAAGAACGGGTATAATCAAACCGTAAAGCCATGATTGAAATACTTATCGTGTTGGGTAGTCTTTTATCGGGCTACCTCACTTTCCGAAAAAAGGGAGAGAAACTTTTCTATTGAGTAAAATCTAAAAAAAATAAACAATAATATTTATGAGTGAATTAGTTTTTAAAGGTCAAAATGACCAAGTGCTAACCAATAGTATTTTGGTTGCTGAAAAGTTCTGCAAAGAGCCAAACGATGTAGTAAGAGCAATAGATAATTTATTGCAAAACGCTGATAATGAATGTGACGCAAAAGTTCGGGACATGTTCGTGGAATATACAGAAGATGTTCCACAGCCCAATGGAGGTGTAAAATCCGCAAGGCGATTTATAATGAACCGAGATGGATTCACTCTTTTAGCAATGGGGTTCACTGGTAAGAAAGCCCTAAAATTCAAATTGGAATACATCGAAGCTTTTAATACAATGGAAGAGGCACTGAAACGGCATCTTTCTTCCGCACAGATGTTCGCAATGCAGGCGAATATAAACCTCGAATACGAGAAACGGATAGGGAATGTAGAGAACGAGATTGCGGCGATGAAGAAAGAGCGAGAAGAAAACGGGAAACTGCTTTTATCTTTATCGTTATCACCGGAGGTAATACCTCAGTTGTCGATACGAGACAATATCCGACAATTGGTAAATAGATACGCAGAGGCGACAAATACTTCTACTCGGGATGTGTATCACAAGATATATAACCAATTGTATTACCTATATCACATATCAATAAACAACTATAAGAAAGTAAGGCGTGACGAATCAAAGCTTGAAATTGCAGAAAGAAACCATTTCCTTGACAAAGTATTCAACATTGCGTCAAACTTAGTTCGTGAGGCTAATATATCATGCTAACATTAATTAATTATACTAAAAATGAAAACAGACGTAAGAACAGTGTACCATTGCGAACACTGCAATAAAATATCACTCAATAAAGGAGCTATGACGTTACATGAGGATAAATGTAAGAGAAACCCCGTTAATAGGTCTTATTGTATAGGATGCAAGCACCTCACAGTAGAGGATATAGAATATAACGATAAACCTGATAAATGTGATTATGATGAGTTCTCTCCAAGTGTAAGACCTCGCCGCAGATTTATATGCGATATAGACAACAAGGTAATGTATCATCCAAAAGTCAGAACGTTCAGAAAAGAGAAAAGAGAGCTGATATTTAGCATATCCCAAAAGCCTATGCCTAATGAGGTTGAAGAGTGCGATAATTTTGAAGATAAAATACCGGATTTCACTTTTTAATATGAAAACAATAAAGCAGCAATCAGAAGAGTATGCGTTGAAATATCCTTCCGAAATCCGAAATGAAATAGCGAAAGCATGGATAGACGGGAGAAACTCAATAAGGAAGAAAGATGTACTTGACCTCTATTTCGTAGAGGAAGAATACAAGGATATATTCATATACTGGCTCAACTACAAAAAAGAGAGGGGGCAGCCATACAAGCAGACCGGAGCAGAGGCATGTTACCGGAAGCTATTAACTCTTTCGGGAGGTGACAAGCAGATGATGATTGCAATAATAGAGCAAAGCATGAGTAATAATTACCAAGGGTTATTTCCACTAAAAGACAATGGGAACAGAAATCACACTAACAAGCAAGGAAATAGCGGTTCTATCTTCCAGGCAGCTGATTGCTATCTGCAAGAACATCAGTAATGAGATAACTTCCATAAGCCAAGCGATAAACGCACCTCCCATACAATTATCACAATGGAGGAAAGATAACGAAACCTGCATAAAGGCGGTTCTTGTAAAGTTCATAGAAGGTACTCTGTTGTTTTACGGCCGTAGCCGCGAGGATATGAATGACTATCAAGTAGCATCCATTGTAAACTCTATCCTTGACAAGTATTATTATTTCAGAATTGAGGACGTTTGCCTTTGTTTTAAACGGGCAAGGGAAAACTCATCATACGGTGGATTTTATGGCAAAATAGACGGTTCTGTCATCATGAGCTGGTTTGCCACTTACGATAAGGAGCGGGATGAAGTGATACACTCAATGCCGGAAGAAAAAATTAATGTTTTTACTGGAGAAGAGTATAGCCGAGAAGAGTACATTGAGATGTTGAAAGCTAAGATAGCCGGTGGAGACCTGTACGCAAACGAAGCATTGCGGCGTGTTGGTACATTCGAGCGTATAATGTTTGATAGACGTGGAGAGTATGCCAGTTATAAGTATTGGCGAAAGCATAAATTTGACAATAAAGTATGAGACTTACAATATGTTGGACGACAAGAGGCAGGCAAAGACGCTTTTACTATGATATATGCAAAAAGTTTGGCATATCGGATTACATGAGTGTTAATCATGAGACGCCATGCGATATAAGGGATGAAGATATGAAACTGTTGAAGGAATGCGAAAAACGAGGGTTTATCCAAATAAGAAACAAACGGTAAATAATCATGGACATAGAGATTGAAAAGAAAATCGAACAATTGGAGTGGCAGCGTGACAATGCAATGCGCATACGCTGCCCGTTGGTGGCAAGGAAGTATCAGCGCATGATTGATGAACTTGCAAAAGAGAGCAGAAACAAGAATATGAACAAGGCAGAACAGGCAAGGCAATGACTACCGACACGGCAAATCAGATAATCAGCAAATATGAGAGTCTTGTAGTTCTGTGCACCTACAACATATTGCTCACGAACGACATCTGTTGTGGGCAGGTTATCGAGTGTCTGCATGCGATGAAGAGAACGCCTTATTACAAACAGGCATTCAAGCGGTATTTGAATGATGCCGATAAGGCAAGAAAGGAATACGAGCGTACTGTAAACAGCGTTATCGGTTCAGACCGGAGCGAGTTTTTCGCCAACTGCAACGACAAGTACACGGAGGAAGTGAACAAGCACGTGGATATGCTGTATTGGCAGTTCAAGCAGGTTCTCGACGATAACGGCATATCCCATTCCGCAGAGATTGCAAGATTCGAGCTTGCAAGGACATTGTGTGATTACGCCTGCATCCAGTTTGACGAAAGGATTAAAGAGCTTCGGAAGAAAGATGCACGGTTCAACGGGTTCACGTTGGAATATTTGAAGCTTTCAAATGTGGCAAGGATGATGAACCTTGCTTCCGACTGTTTGAAAATCGGGAAAACGGTCAATATGAACACAGAGCGGTGCACAGCAGCGTTTGATGTGCTGGTAAGAAAGCTGTCGGATGCGGATAATATTGCCAACGCGATAAAAGTTTAGTGAAATGAAACCTATTTATAACCTTATAACCCTCCTCATGGACTGGCTTTCGGTAGAGGTCGGAGCGGATGAAGAGTGGTTCTGAATCAAGACATCATGGTGCAAAATGTGTGTTTCGGAAGACAATCGGGAACGGAATAAAAGGAAGAAATGAAAACAGTTAAACTTTCCAATTTAAAAGTCGGCGACCTTTTCATCCATAAAGGAACGGTGTACGAGATTATTACAAAGAGTAAGTGGACTTCCCAATGTAGGTATCTAAATGATAAATATCGCTTCGGTGGTTGGTGTCAATACTTGTATTGTGATTTTAGTAATTACACAAAAGTGGAAATTTAATATTAGCATGTGGTAAATATAAGAAAATTAAAAGTCATTGATTATGAAACAGACAGTAGAAGAAGCAGCCCAAAGCATGGCTTACAATAAGATGCCAGATTGGGGAGGATTGCCAGCATTGGCGAAAAAATATTTTATAAAAGGTGCAGACTGGCAGGCAAAGCAATCTCCGTGGATAAGCGTTGAGGAACAGTTGCCAGAAGAAAATGAGAATATCATTATCATGTGCAAGCATGGCGCAATATTTAATGGCACATACTGTAATGGAGTATGGTTCTGTATGGACGGTTATATCAATGATATATACAAAGACAGTCCTATTTATACTTCAATGGGCAGTATACCTCCATTATGGGAGCCTGTGGCCTGGATGCCCATCCCCTCTTTCAATGAGATACTCGAAGCCAACAAGGATGTACTGGAACGGATTAAAGAGAAAGGAGACTGATATGGGAAAATACAGAATATACAGATACGGACTTTTTGACCACATTTTTGACGTTCAAGTGAAAAAGTGGTATGGATGGGTACTCGTTAAGAGGTTTAAGGCGGATGTGAGTTCTAACGACGCGATGATAGACAATATTTATTACTGTGAAATACTATCCAAGGAACTTTTGGGAAAATTGGAGGAGGAATTATGAAACCAAAACAAGTATTATCAGTCGAACAGATGATGCATTTGAAGGAGCTTGGGTTGGACACAAGCGATGGAAGCATGTGTCTTGAGTGGAATGAATCAGATTCAGACAACATGGTTGTACCTCTCCGGATGCCGATACGAATTACGACTATTATCATGAAACTTACACTTTGCAGGACATTCTCGATAAGCTGCCGACACTTATAATTATAAGTTCCGATTTTTATAAGATTTGCATTGAACCGTTTTGTGGATATTGGGATATATATTACTATAAATCTGATGCTACAGAACTTATCTCGAAAAAGTCTGAAAATATTATTGATGCGGCTTACGATATGTTGTGCTGGTGTATTGAAAACAGGTATATTAAAACTAATCAGTTATGAAAGCAAGAATAAAAGCAACCGGAACGATTGTAGAGGTTGAAGGCTTATTTGACGTTGGGACTGCCTTAGTGAATGGTAGGTATTTCAAAGTGTCAGAACTCGACTTCTTTGATAATTTTGAAACTATTGATTGGGAGCACAGGCGTTATGAACTGGCGAAGGCTGCAATGCAAGGATTCTGTAGCAATCCACATCAACAGATAATGGATGCTGACTCAAATATGGTGGCAGAATGGAGTATTGGTTTCGCTGATTCACTAATAAAGAAATTGAAAGGGAAATAACCATGGATATAGAAGAAGCAAAAAACAAGAAAGCGAAAGCCGAAATGGAGATAGCTCATATTCTGGAAAAACTTGAAGCTGAAACGGGTTTAAAAGTCAGCAACATGTTTTATATATGCAGAGAAAAGGATAAATCTGCGTTAGCTGTTTCCCCCATAGAGCATATAAAAACCAATATAATCTTAACGTTGTAACCATGGAAATAAAGAACGTAGGACAACTTAGAAAAATAATTGAGAATCTTTCCGATGATTACGAAATAGAGATGCGTGTCAGACGCAAATTAACGGATGAAGAATTGAAAAATTGCAGATACCCTTATCCTTACGATACAGAGTATTTAATTCTTGAATTTGATGATATAGGTGTGTCTGACAAAGTATTATGTTTGGGTGTAACTTCTAATAGATGAACGGTATGAAAGTAAATAACGGAATAATAATAGACGGAGTGCTGCATGAAGCGGTGCAAGATAATATTCATTGCGCCTCATGCTCTCTGTACGAGAAATGCGCAGAGGTGAACTACACAGCATGTATAAGCGATTTGTTTAGCTGTGGCGGTTTTATCAATCGTGGCAAAGTGACAGATATTAAGATAGATAAGGAGGAATAACTATGGGATTTACAACACCGTGTTTCATAAGAAAGAATACACCGGAGCTTCGGAAGAAGCTGGAAGAGTTGGGATATATCAAAAACTCTCCTAAATGGACGGATGATTGCAATATAGTATGGGCTTATCAATATTCAGAAGAAAAGGGATTTGATACTCCCCACTATGTAATTGCGAACGCTTTTGATATTCCTTTTGATAAACATAGCCGTTTATGTGGAAAATTTATTGATTGCGGAACCAACGAAGAACTTTTCTTGGCTATTGCTGCATTAAGGGATGATACAGGTGATAATCAACTATTTACTAATGAAAAGGGCGATTGGGGTATATACCGGGATGGCTCTGACGGCGGTTTACCTGGAATGGATTTCTATGGGATGCCTAATGATTTTAACTTATCATATTATCACAAGGCTACCGTAAACGAACTGATTGAACACTTTAAAGTATGAAGAAAAAAATTATCATTTTGGCAACAGTTGCACTATTCGGGTGCAATAACCCTGGAGAATACCCTATAGAACACCGTACAAGAGAGGGAAGCATAACTTATCTCAATGATAGTATAGTAGTCATTTGCACCAGCATAGAGGGACTTGACAACTACGAAACGAAGATTATTAATTTGAAAAGACAATAGCCATGACCGAAGAACTTGTGACATTAGAGACTGCGAAGCTGCTGAAAGAGAAAGGTTTCGTTTGGGAGTGTGAACACATAATAGACCGCAATAAGGTTATTACAAAATATGACCTTCCGCAAAGTATGTCGTGTTGTACGGAAATAGATGACGAACCAGTTGAATTTTTGTGTCCAACATTGTATATCGCCCAAAAGTGGCTGCGTAAAATAAGAGGTGTGTATGTATATGTAGAACCTGTTATTGGAAAAAGATGGAAGCTTTCTTTTTGTGATTTCAATGTTCCAACAGAAGAAAGCGACTGGATGGAGAACGAAATAAACAAAGGGAATGGCTATAAAGTATATGTCACCTACGAGGAAGCACTGGAAGCCGGGATACAAGAAGCATTAAAACTTATATGAGAATGGACCCTGTTGTAAATGATGCTTATAGGCTTAGAAAACTTTTAGAAAAAGCAACGGGGCTAAAAGTATATAAGTCGGAACTAATAGCCAACTATTTTAATGGCTATCTAAGTATAGTACAAGAGTATAAGAATGAAACCAATCCGCACATTACAGTAGCACAAGGTAGCTGGTCGATAGAAAACGGTGGGGAGTATAAAATTTCACTCTATACACCTACAATCGTTATTAAAGGCAAGAGGATACTTAATACTCGTTTTGTAAAAGATGTAGCCTATAAGATAGTGGAAGCATTAAATGATGAATTTGGGGAAGATAATTGGAATACGTGCAATGAGGAGCAAAAGTGTTGGCTTCCCATGTCTCGAAACTCTT
>CAUHML010000090.1 GCA_959606905.1 uncultured Bacteroides sp.
TAGAAAGCTTATGATTTCCTCGTTTGGACGAGGGTTCGATTCCCTCCAGGTCCACAATAAATGCTGATTTTTAGTGTTTTATGAGATTTGCACCCCGCTTTACATACTAGTAATGTAAAGCGGGGTGTTTTTGTTTTATTTAATATTTCTATTTTCTGTGATATTCATCTGTTCGTCAATGCTCGGGGTGAATCGGTCGTTGTATAGGTGGCAGACGACTTAAATGTCAAGACTGTCCAAACGGGATTGATCGGATTACTTTTCGTCTTTCTTGTTATCGAGTAGCTGTGATAATTCTTCCTCCACTTCCTCGATACTTGGCAAGGCGGATTTCAGATTTTCGGGAATGGCTTTGCTTAGCTGGTAGTCGCTTACTCCTATGGGCTGTGCATAGCCCGTTAGGGCATATTGTGCCACTACTTCATCTTTACCTTTGCAGAGCAACAATCCTATTGTCTTGTTGTCGTTTTCACCTCTCAACTGGTCGTCTACGATGTTGATGTAGAAATTCAATTGCCCTGCATATTCTGGCTTGAATGGAGTAGCCTTTAATTCTACGACTATATAGGCGTGGAGTTTTATGGAGTATAGGATAAGGTCTGCATAAAAATCGCTATCCCCGACTTGGAAATGTTTCTGTTTGGCTACAAAGGCGAAGCCGTTCCCCATTTCCAATAGATACCTTGTGACGTGTTCTACAAGCTGTTTTTCAATATCTCTTTCATCTGCCAGTTCTTTTGTACCTGCTACATCGAATATATACGGGTCTTTCAGCAAATAGTTAGCTAAGTCACTTTGAGGGGCGGGCAAGGTCTTTGTGAAATTGTTGACTTTCTGTGTTTCTATCTGCCGTTTGAACAGATTAGTCTCAATCTGTATCTTTAATACGTTGCTGCTCCATCCGTTTTCAACGGACTGTTTCATGTACCAATATTTGTTTCCTAAGGGTAATGAGCTATCCAATAGTATCACATGACTGGTCCAGTTTATTTTTGAAATGGGGGAACAAACAAAATCCTTTTCAATATCATCAATGGATGTTTGCAGCATTGCGGAGATTGTCTTGTCTATCTTTTGAATTTGCGCAAGAGGCTCTTGCGTAAATTCTTTTGATTGAAATATATTTGTCTGAAATTGCGCAAGAGGTTCTTGCGTAATTGGTAAACAGTTCAGTTCATCAGTCAAGGATAGCATATTGGGGATTGTTGGCGTTCTCAACACCTTGTCACAAGAAAGCATTCTTTGTAATATCTCTAGTGGGTATGTTCGGGCAAACTGACACATATAGGTAAGGCTTCTCGCTGAATATCCTTTCTTTTCGGGATAGTGCATCTTGATAGCCTTTGAAATCTGACTTATGACTTTTCCGCCCCAACCTAATCTTTTTTGGTGGTATAGAATGAAGTTTCCCAATTTCCAATAGTGGAACAGCATTTGTGCATTGGCTGCAACAATCAATTTTACTTGTGCATGTTCTATCTCAAAGCCTATTGCATGAATGAGGGCTTCAAAGTCTTTTCTTTCTATGGGATGGTTTGAACTTTCCATTTCTTTTATTTAATTGAATGATAAGGCAAAGGTAATTAAAATATCACAATTGATTGAATTTGTTCATGGCAATAGAATTTACCCCTGTTACAAAACTGTAGCAAGGGTAAGTTTTTTAGTATATGGCTTTTGGATAGCCTCTTTTTATTATGGAGTCATAAATGAAGCACTCCCACCTCGCGAACCATTTATTTTTATATCCGTATCAGGCAATAATCTTTTAATACGCTCTATTCCTTCTTTAGTAATCTTTCCATATAAACTTAACGATCCGATTTTTATTTTTGATATTTCGTCCGGTATATTGATTGTATCGATAAATTGGATATCCAACCTTTTTATTTCTTTGAGTTCCAACAGTACAGCCGGAAATTCTTTTACTCTGATATTGATGCCGCTTCCCCAGCCATCCTTTTGAGCATCAGCACTTAATTTACTTTTTAATCCCTCCTTATTAACGTCTTTCTTCCTGACCATCCAACCAATTTGCGGTCGCAGGGCAAAAGTTTTTTTGTTTTGCTCTAATCCAATGAAACCTGCCCAAAATTCTAATGGAGTTTCTTTGACAGCGTCGCCATATACTTCCTGATACTTTACATCTACCTTCACTATCTCATCAGGGAGGCAATTTCTGCCTTCAAGCTGTTTCAGATTATTTCTTTTCCCTTCCTTATCATAAGGGAAAAACTTCACGATCCATCCATCAATAATGTTTGGGGCTCCGTATCGTTTCTGTGAATGATATTTAAACATGTTGCGCCAAAAGTTCTTATTAACTTCTCCTTTGGATGCTTTGACAAATTCTTCCAAAAGAGGTTCCAGTTCTGAAATCCACCAATCGAGTTTGTATTCTTTCAAGCCTCTGGCTTTGTACAGTAGTTTTTCCCAGTCCTCCGGTGTTCCTTCGAGAGTTATTTCAGGTATTCCACAGACAATGCGTATGATTATAAACTCAAAATAAGGTTTTACAGCCTCCATGATTGTTATTTCGGAAGCAACTTTCTCTAAAGAGGTAGTCGTTGAAAAATTGCAGGTGAGCAGTTCGGTCAGATGATTACCGGTGTATTGGGATATTTGTTTTGTAAATTGCGGAAAGATTTTCTCCCATGAAAGAGTAGGGTCTTCCAGCTTTTTGTCTTCTCTTACAATTAAGGATAGTTTGCCGGAGAAATCAACAAGCTCATTTCTCATAGACTCCTGATTGGCATTGATATGGCGTGCAAATCCCTGGCTGATTAATAGCCAAATCATGTCCGGAGACAATACGAATGGCCTGTGATCCGCATAAGCCTGATACATACCATTGAAAAAAGAATTAGGGCCAAAAGAAACGAGACTGTCGGGAGATTCGCTCTTTGCAATGATATGATAAGGAACCTTGATATTCTTCTCTTTTATCTCATAAGGCTCTATGTCCATATCTGATAATATAAGACTTTCGTAAATTTCATTCGGGGAGTGTAGATGAAGTAATTCTTCAGGCTTTGAAAGCTTTTCGACCTTAAAAGTGATTCCATTTTGAGCGAATGTGGAAACACTGCAAAATATGAATAAGCAAAATAATGTGTTTTTCATAATCTTAAAGAGTTGTATGGTGGCACAAACTTATTAACTACCTCTATATTTTGAATAGACGATATGCAAATATAATATTATAAGAACTGTCTTTGACAAGATATTGAATGTTTTTTTTATAAAAATCATAAGCATATTATTTCTTGAACCGATAAGCAGGATTTATTCGGGAATTTATAGTAAGTTTGCTCTGCTAATCCTAAACAATGACGCAGAGAAAGATTATACATATCGACATGGATGCCTTCTATGCCTCTGTAGAACAGCGTGATAATCCAGAACTTCGTGGCAAGCCTTTAGCGGTAGGTCATGCTGAAGAGAGGGGAGTTGTGGCTGCTGCCAGTTATGAAGCCCGGCGTTACGGTGTCCGTTCCGCTATGGCTTCGCAAAAGGCGAAACGTCTTTGTCCCCAACTCATTTTTGTACCTGGCAGGATGGATGTTTATAAATCCGTTTCCCGTCAGATACATGAGATTTTCCACGAATATACGGATATCATCGAACCTCTGTCTCTGGATGAAGCTTTTCTGGATGTCACAGAAAATAAAAAAGATATTTCCCTGGCTGTGGATATAGCAAAGGAAATAAAGCAGAAGATTCGGGAGCAGCTCAACCTTGTTGCGTCTGCTGGAGTTTCTTATAATAAGTTTCTGGCTAAAATAGCTTCGGACTATCGCAAACCGGATGGCTTATGTACCATTCATCCGGAACAGGCCCTTGATTTTATCGCCCGTCTTCCTATCGAATCTTTTTGGGGAGTGGGGCCGGTGACTGCAAAGAAGATGCATCTACTTGGCATCCACAATGGACTTCAACTACGGAAATGCTCTCTTGAAATGCTGACAGCCCATTTCGGAAAAGCCGGTGTACTGTATTATGAGTGTTCACGAGGAATTGACGAACGCCCTGTCGAAGCAATTCGTATCCGTAAATCCATTGGCTGCGAACGTACATTGGAACGTGATATTTCAGCCCGTTCATCGGTCATTATCGAACTATACCATGTAGCAGTAGAGCTGATTGAACGTCTTCAGCGAAAAGACTTCAAAGGTAACACGCTTACCCTGAAAATCAAGTTTCATGATTTTAGCCAGATAACCCGAAGCCTTACTCAATCGCAGGAACTCACCACCTTAGACCGGGTACTCCCACTTGCAAAAGAATTGCTTAAAAGTGTCGAATTTGAGCAACATCCAATCCGGCTCATCGGTCTTTCCGTCTCCAATCCAAAAGAGGAAGCCGATGAACAACACGGTGTCTGGGAACAGTTGAGTTTTGAATTTAGCGATTGGGATTGAAGGCGAAGGGGAAGAAATAGAGGGATGAAGAAGAAAGAATAGAGGTATGAAAAAGAAGAGAATCAAAGAATGAAAAAAGAAAGAGGATTGAATATCCAAACAGATACTTTGTCTGAAGTAAAACAGATACTCTATTTGAAATAAAATAGAACCTCTATTTTCTCCAAAGGGAGCCTCTATTTTCTGAAACTGCATCTTTGTTTTTCCGAAATGAAAACCCGGTTTCCGTGTGACTTAAATTGTTTCTACAATGACTTAATTTGTTCTTATAATGACTTAAAAGCCTAAAATATAGCAATTAAGAGTACTATTTTTGAAGTATGTACTTTTTTGTCATCAGGTTCGTATGATTTACTCACCTCATTTTTTATCAGATACGTTATCTTTGCAATACTTAAATGAATGAAATACCATGAATCGAATGAAACATTTATTTTGTGTTCTTTTACTAGCAGCTTTAGGAAGTTTTTCTTTCAAGGCAAACGCTTACACCGAACGCAATATGCTGCAAAAAGCGGCAGACGAAACTACGTTGAAAAACGTGTTGGTAATGAAACAAGCATGGGTGCCTTATCCTGCTTATACAGATCGTGCCGCCTGGGATTCTTTGATGGGCCCCAATAAGCAACGCCTCATCGAAGCCGGTGAAAAACTCCTCGACTATAAATGGCAACTGATACCTGCCACCGCTTATCTGGAATATGAACGTAGCGGTAATCGTAAAATAATGGAAGTTCCTTATGACGCCAACCGCCAGGCACTTAACGCCTTGATGCTCGCCGAGCTGGCCGAAGGGAAAGGACGTTTTATCGACCAATTACTGAACGGAGCATATATGAGCTGTGAAATGAATTCATGGGTTCTATCCGCACACTTGCCCCGCCAGAGCAGCAAACGTTCACTTCCCGACTTCCGCGAACAGATTATCGACCTCGGTTCAGGCGGATACGGAGCTTTAATGGCCTGGGTACACTATTTCTTCCGCAAACCATTCGACAAAATCAATCCTGTGGTATCTTTGCAAATGCGTAAAGCAATCAAAGAACGTATTCTTGATCCGTATATGAACGACGACGAAATGTGGTGGATGGCTTTTAACTGGAAACCGGGAGAAATCATCAATAACTGGAATCCCTGGTGTAACTCCAATGCCCTGCAATGTTTCTTACTGATGGAGAACAATAAGGATAAGTTGGCGAAAGCTGTTTATCGCTCCATGCAGTCAGTCGATAAGTTTATCAACTTCGTGAAATCCGATGGTGCCTGTGAGGAGGGAACCTCTTACTGGGGACATGCCGCCGGAAAGCTCTATGACTATTTGCAGATACTCTCTGATGGCACAGGCGGTAAACTGTCTCTGTTCAATGAACCGATGATTCGCCGGATGGGAGAATATATGTCCCGCTCATACGTAGGCAATGGTTGGGTGGTGAATTTTGCTGATGCATCGGCACAAGGCGGGGGCGATCCTTTGTTAATCTATCGGTACGGTAAAGCTGTAAACAGCGATGAAATGATGCATTTTGCCGCATACCTGTTGAAAGGAAGAAAACCGTATGCTACCATGGGTAACGATGCTTTTCGTTCGCTTCAATCTCTACTTTGCTGTAATGAGCTGGCAAAAGCAACTCCGAAACATGATATGCCGGATGTAACCTGGTATCCCGAAACGGAATTCTGTTATATGAAGAATAAGAACGGTATGTTTGTTGCCGCTAAAGGCGGATTTAATAACGAAAGCCATAACCACAACGATGTAGGAACCTTCTCTTTATATGTAAATACAATTCCTGTGATTATTGATGCCGGTGTAGGTACATATACCAAACAGACGTTCGGCAAGGACCGCTATACCATCTGGACCATGCAGAGCAACTATCATAACTTGCCGATGATTAACGGAGTACCGCAGAAATTCGGGCAGGAGTATAAAGCTACCAATACCGTTTGCAATGAGAAGAAACGGATGTTCTCTACGGATATAGCTACTGCTTATCCGGCAGAAGCGAAAGTGAAAAGCTGGGTTCGCTCTTATGCTCTTGATGATAAAAAACTCATTATTGGTGATATTTATACGTTGGATGAGGCTATAGCTCCTAATCAAATGAACTTTTTAACTTGGGGCAATGTGACTTTCCCGTCAGCCGGAAAAATCCGCATCGAAGTAAAGGGACAAAAGGTGGAAATGAACTATCCATCACAGTTTAAGGCCGAACTGGAAACAATCAAACTGGATGATCCGCGCCTGTCTAACGTATGGGGCAAAGAGATTTACCGCATCACACTAAAGACTGAAGAAAAGAAAGTGACTGGTAAATATGGATTTGTTATTCAACAAGTGAAGTAGGATGAAATAGATTTTTAAAGCTAGAAAAAATAAAGTATAAACAATTAAATCACAGTAAGATGAAAAAAGTATTATTTGCCGGCCTTTTGGTCCTTGCAGGAGTAAGCGTAAGTGCGCAGAACCTGATAAAAAACGAAAAATTCGCCACTGAAGTGAAGACTAAAGTGACTAATGCCAACAAAGCTACCGCAGGAGAGTGGTTTATCATGAATAATGAAGCTGACGGTGTAACTACTATTGCTTGGGAAGAAACAGGAGATGCCAAATATCCGAATGCAATGAAATTGGATAACTCCGGTGCTGAAAAGAATCTCTCTTGGTATAAAGCTTTCCTGGGACAACGTATTACCGATGGTTTGGACAAAGGTATCTATGTTCTTACTTTCTATGCAAAAGCTAAAGAAGCAGGAACTCCGGTCAGTGTATACATCAAACAGACCAATGAGGAAAAGAACGATAATGGAAAGTACAATACTACTTTCTTCATGCGTAGAGACTATGACGCGGATGCTCAACCGAATGCTTCGGGTGCACAATACAATTTTAAAATTAAAGAGGCCGGTAAATGGACTAAAGTAGTGGTTTACTATGATATGGGACAAGTGGTAAATGCTATTAGCAGCAAGAAAGCAAATGCTAACTTGGAAGTGTCTGATACAGACGATGATGCTGCTATTCTGAAAGATTGTTATGTGGCTATTCTTTCCCAGAACAAAGGTGGTGTTGTAGAAATCAGCGACGTGACATTGAAAAAGAAATAAAGAGCAAAGGATTTAATATAGTAGGTTAACAAAAAAATAGGGCAGTGAAGTAGTGATACTTCGTTGCCCTATTTCTTTTGTTAATATGAATATAATGGAGAGTTCTGAATAAATAAATGTATGAAACAGTCAATCTTCCTTCGGGACTGATTTCATGCGATTTATTGAATACCGAGTTTCTTCTTCAGTTCCTTAGGCAGAGAATCTTTGTGTACCATCACACAGATTGTTTTAGCACGTACATAGCTTTCAGACATATTCAGATAACCTCCGGATTTGTTGCTTTCCGCTCCCCAGGAATTCTTGGTGATATAATATTTAGTACCATTCTGATCTTTCACAATGCCGGTGATGTGCATCAGGTGGTCGTCAGTTGTCACAAACTTCTCGTAACCATCCTGACGGATTTCCGGTGTTACGTTGATTTCCGGATAAGGATGTTCAAACTTGAACACTTCGTCCATTCGTTCGTATTTAGGCATTTTCTCAAAACGGGCACGGTCGGTAGTCGAGTAATCTTTCACATCCTCCACTTGCGGATTGATGGCGATTCCGTTCTTGAAAGAGAAACCCTGTTCGCTTACGTCACCGTCCCAACATACGGTATATCCTTTGTTCAGTGCATAGTCGATAGCCCCGATTAGTTCGTCCAACGGAAGATTATACATTGGCTGGTTTTCCCAGTTGTCGGGAACTTCAGGCGAGAATGTCTCATAATAAGGCTTGTGAGTGAAGCTGGTCAGTTCAACATAATCATCCATATTCAATCCCAGACTTTCTGTGAAAGATTGAGGAGTATATTCTTTTCCTTTATAAGTGAATTTTTCGGGAAGCTTGCCCAGATAAATATCGAACAGATTATTAATAAGCGCATCAAATTGCGGAGTACGCTTTTTAGATTCAATATTTGCGTCTACCAATGCTTTGAGGTAGCGTGACAATGCACCGTGATTGTGGTCTTTGTTATCGCCCGGCAATCCGGTGTACACTTCTTCCGGAACGATTCCCGCTTTCTTATAAGCGTTTTTGAAAGTGTGTGCCAAACTTCCTTCACCGATACTTCCTTTACCACGACGGAGATAATTGTCCTCCATCTGATTCATGTACTTTTGGCGGACGATAAACATTTCCGAGAGATCATATTCTCCTTTTCCCATTCGGAGCAGTTCCGACTCCATGAAAGAAGCGGTGGCAAAGCACCAGCAGGTTCCTGTGGAACCCTGATCTTTAACAGGCGTTGCTTGGTGAGATACAACGGTTGTGAACTCATAACCGGGTGTTTGTGCAAAAGAGGTTACGACCAATAAGAGGAGCGCAACCGACATAAATAGCTTTTTCATAATGTGTTTTATTATCTTTCTTCTGCAAATGTATAAAAAAAGCGAAGATACTCGAAAGTTCCTCGCTCTATTTATTATAATTAGTGTGTTTATTTACATGGCAACCTGCTGTGACAGCAGTTTTTGAAGTTTACCGTTTAATGTTTGGCACATGGCACCATTTCCCATTGCTTGATAACGTTTAATACGGTACTGTAACATCATAATTTTTTCATTTGCATTCTTTTTCATAATTTGTTTCCTCTTTTTTTGCCCTCCACGTTTTGAAGAGCGGTTTTACATCTTGTTTTCTCTAATAACACTGCAAAGATACAAATTGTTTTCGAATTATATGCTGTAAAACATAAAAATCTTCTTTTTCTTTTGAATTTTCTTTTTATAAGGGTTCGAACACGGTCTATATTACAAACCTGTTACAAAATTCCCGGATTTTCCCATCAATGACAATATTATTCTTATCTATCACATTTTTATGTACTTATCTAGGTATTCAGAAAATATTCTTCTATTTTTGTCAGTCAGCAACCTTATTAATAGAATAAACCAAACACTTATATGAAAACATTCACCCATCTTTTGTGCGTCCTGATTTTGTCGATTGTACTGTTTGCTTGTAACAATGTTCACTTCCTCAAAGAAGAATCCTACCGGAATCAAGTAGCTCAAGACTTTGAGCAGAAAAAACAGGCACTTCCTCATGGAGATTTATTTGCAATCTTTGGTGATTCCGCTCTGTCAGTGTACGAGCGCGAAGCATTGATGTTTCTCTACGCTTATATGCCGATAGGGGATGTGACGGACTATCCGGGAGATTATTACTTGGAGAATGTCCGGCTGTCGAAGCAGACACGTGGCGAGATGCCTTGGGGCAAAGAGATTCCCGATGAAGTGTTCCGTCATTTTGTTCTGCCGATCCGGGTGAATAACGAGAATCTGGATGATTCCCGTCGTGTGTTTTATGATGAACTAAAAGACAGGGTGAAGGGACTGCCGATGAAAGACGCGATATTAGAGGTGAACCACTGGTGTCACGAGAAAGTGGTCTATCGTCCGAGTGATGCGCGCACCAGCTCACCATTGGCATCTGTCAAAACAGCGTATGGACGTTGTGGCGAAGAGTCTACATTTACGGTGGCTGCGCTCCGGGCAGTCGGTATTCCGGCACGGCAAGTGTATACGCCCCGCTGGGCGCATACGGATGACAATCATGCTTGGGTGGAAGCATGGGCGGATGGACATTGGTACTTCTTTGGAGCTTGTGAACCGGAACCGGTTTTGAACCTGGGATGGTTTAATTCCCCTGCCAGTCGGGGAATGTTGATGCATACTAAGGTTTTCGGACGTTACAATGGTCCGGAAGAGATTATGCTTGAGACACCCAATTACACAGAAATTAATGTGATTGATAATTATGCCCCTACTGCCAAAGCTATCGTAACGGTGACGGATGCCGACGGTCAACCGGTAGCAGATGCCAAAGTCGAATTTAAGATATACAATTATGCGGAGTTCTATACAGTAGCCACGAAATATACAGATGCAGAGGGGAAAGCCAGCCTGACTGCCGGTAAAGGAGATATGTTGGTTTGGGCATCCCGCAACGGACAATTTGGTTATGCCAAAATCTCATTTGGAAAAGATGATGCATTGCAACTCTCTTTAAATAGGAAAGAAGGTGAAGCCTATTCCTTGCCAATGGATCTTGTACCTCCGGTGGAAGGAGCGAATATTCCCGAAGTCACTCCCGAACAACGGGCGGAAAATGATCGGCGGATGGCGCAGGAAGATTCAATCCGCAATGCGTATGTAGCAACAATGATGACGGAAAAACAGGCCAAAGAGTGGATAGATCAACTATATGGAAATACCTTACAATCGGAAAAGAAAGAAAAATTAGTAAACTTCCTGGTTGCTTCGCGAGGAAACCACCAAACCTTGAAAGACTTCCTTTCAGCTATCCGAAAAGAGAAAGACGCTATTTCATGGGAAGAAATACGGGCTATATGGATATTAGAGAGTCTTTCGGCTAAAGATCTCCGTGATGTAACTCTGGATGTATTGAATGATCATCTGCTGACTAATATCTCGGATTGGGAGAAGATAGAGACTGATTTATTTAAAAGAATGTACCTCAATCCTCCTCGTATAGCCAATGAGATGTTGACTCCTTATAAAAAGGAACTTCGTGAAGCCATTGAAAAAACAGTGTACCAGTCTGTGCCCGATAGCATGAAACGTGATCCCAAAGTATTAATAGAATGGTGTAGAAAAGAGATTAAAATCAATAATGAACTGAATTCCCAACAGATTCCTATCTCTCCGATGGGAGTATGGAAAGCACGGGTGGCTGATGAAAAGTCGCGTGATATATTCTTTGTGGCAGCTTACCGGAGCATGGGATGGGCGTCCGCTGCCTGGATTGATGAAGTGACCGGAAAGGTGCAGATTCTAAATGAAGAATTTGCAAAGGAAGATGTCAACTTCGATACGGCAGAAGCTGCACAGTCTCGAAAGGGAGTGTTACAAGCGACTTACACGCCTATCCGTTCTGTGGAAGATCCTAAATATTATTCGCATTTCACTCTTTCCAAGTTTAAAAACGGCACATTCCAGTTACTTAATTATGACGAAGGAGAGACGGATATGGGGGATGGAACTACCTGGCGTAATTTGTTAAAATATGGGAGAGAGCTTGATGAAGGCTATTATATGATGGTGACCGGAACTCGGTTGGCAAGTGACGCGGTGCTTTCCAACAGTACATTTTTTACTATAGAACCCGGTAAGACAACCACCGTTGACCTGGTGATGCGTGAAAGCAAAGATCAGGTGCAAGTGATCGGCAATTTTAATTCGGAAGCGACCTATCGTCCGGTTGACAGCACTGAACAGCGGAGTATTCTGCAAACCTGTGGACGTGGCTATTTTGTAGTAGCTGTGCTTGGAGTAGGGCAGGAACCTACCAATCATGCGCTAAGAGATATAGCCGCTTTGGGCAATGACTTCGAACAATGGGGGCGTAAGATGGTCTTTCTTTTCCCTTCGGAAGAACAATACAAGAAATTTAATGCCGACGAATTTAAAGGACTTCCGTCTATCATCACCTACGGTATTGATGTCGATGACAGCATCCGCAAAGAAATAGTGCAGGCTATGAATTTGAACAATTCTATTCTGCCGGTATTTATCATTGCAGATACATTTAATAGGGTAGTCTTTGTTTCTCAAGGATATACAATCGGTTTGGGTGAGCAATTGATGAAAGTTGTACATGGGTTATAGAAAAGAGGAGGTATACAATAATCGTTAATTCTTGCCCTTAATGCGTTTTTTCGGAAAAGAATGATTACGTTTGCAGCAAATTATGACTAAGTACATTTTTTGCATATTAGCATGTGCATTTCTGGTATTGGGATTTAGTAATGTTTCCAATAAAGAATTGCAGGGATTTCAGAAAAAAACTGAAACCTCGTCTAATGACATGCGATATGAAGCAGTGTCATGCTGTTGCGTTTCTTCTGCCGGCTTCGACAAGCCAGGTAAAGATTCTCATTCGCAGTTTGTTGACGAGACATCCACTTGTAATGTTAGTGACTGCATTTTTGATAATATCTCTTTTCCGAGAAGCATTGTTCCTTTCAAGAACCTGAAGTTCAATACCAATACTGTCATTATACAGATATTGAGCTCTCTGAATGTTATGCTTCCGGAGAATCGTTTGGGGCATACCGGCCTTGATGTCAATTACACTAAATATTCGTGTAAGTATTACGTCTATACATTGGCGCATATTCTCATTTAGACTATATTCTTATCTTTGGGTAAGGTGAGGTACCTATTCAGATCCTCCATCTACCATCATTTCCTTTATTTATTATCTTAGTTTTATTCATGTTAACATGGAAAACAAAGAATGTATTTCCTATGACTTGGAACAAAGGACGGATATTGATGTGCCTGTCTTTAAGGATTAAAATATTGTGTTCCCGTTGTGAAACGGGAGTTACGTCGTATAAAAGCAAGGATATTTGAATAAGATTATACAACCTAATTTTTTATATTACTATGATTCATTTATTACT
>CAUHML010000091.1 GCA_959606905.1 uncultured Bacteroides sp.
GAATGTGCAATTACTGCAATAAAAATGATAGATTTTGCTTGGAGTTTACAAAAATAGTTGTACCTTTGCATCGCAATTGAGAAACAAAGCTGCTTAAAGAGAGATTTAAAGTAGTTCTCAATAGCAAAAGGGCAAATACCAGAGTGGCCAAATGGGGCAGACTGTAAATCTGCTGGCTTACGCCTTCGGTGGTTCGAATCCATCTTTGCCCACAAAAAATTGCGGAAGTAGCTCAGTTGATAGAGCATTAGCCTTCCAAGCTGAGGGTCGCGGGTTTGAGCCCCGTCTTCCGCTCTTCTGAAAATCAGATAGTTATCGCAAGATTTCTATCTGATTTTTGTTTTTAGAGAATGCTGAATTTAGTGTGGTTTAACCGAGTGAGTTAAACCAGGAAGTCAACCGAATGACGCAAAGCACAAATTCATGGTTATTTAAATAAGATATTTCTGAGAATATCATCTAACCACGGCTCTTTCATCTTTTCCACAAAAACATCATTCTTTAGTTGAAAAGCCTTTTTGTAAACACTCTGCATTTTCAAATTATAGCGCACCGTATCATAGCGGACTACTGACTGGTAAAATCCGGTATCAACAGCGACAATTTCATTTTCTATTCTCAATGTATCCTCAGCTGTATCGGAAACTCTTCCAGTCTCCATCTGTGCGAATGAAATGCAGCTACCTCCGATTAGAGCCAATAATGTTACCAATATTTTATTCATACGCTACTGTTTTCTACAAAGATACAATATTCAAAGAACAAACATCTCTTTTACAAAAAAAATTCCATTATACCATAAACGCTTATAAGGCAACGCACACATTTGTATATCAAAGTTCAGTTTTAGTTAATAAAATTATGTAAGTTTGTAAACGAATAAAAAGCTCCCCTCCAATGAACAACATCATTCATAAAATCAGGCAGATTTATCCGGTTTCCGAAGAAGCTCTTCAGGCATTGCTGATGAATATGCAGGTAAGACACTACCCTAAAGGAACTTATATAGTACAAGCAGGAGTGACAGACCGTTTGGTTTATTTCATTGAGGAAGGGGTCACCCGTTCCGTATTTCATCACGATGGACAAGATACCACCACTTGGTTCAGCCAGGAAGGTGATGTAACCTTCGGAATGGATTCACTGTACTATCAGCAGCCGTCAGTAGAAAGCATTGAAACTCTTTCGGACTGCAAAATCTACGTCATCCACATAGACAAGTTAAATGCTCTCTACGAAACATATATTGATATAGCCAACTGGGGCAGAATACTGCATCAGAACGTAAACAAAGAGCTCAGTCATATGTTTGTGGAAAGGCTCCAACTGCCTCCCAAAGAGCGGTATGAACAATTTAACCGCCGTTACCCCAGACTGATAAATCGGGTGAAGCTAAAATATGTGGCAGCCTTCCTGGGTATTTCCATCTATACTCTCAGCCGGGTACGCGCAAAAAAATAGAAGATTGCCGTTCTTTTTTGCTTTTAAGCAAAAGAACTTCGCTTCGCATGGCGTATCTTTGAGATCCGAAAACATTAACCAAACAACAGAAAAAAAACAGATGTCGCACATTTCATCTTCTGCCTTTTCAGACACCAAAGCACATTATGACCTTCTCGACGGGCTCCGTGGCGTAGCAGCCTTGATGGTTATATGGTATCATATATTCGAAGGCTATGCTTTTGCCGGTGGTAGCATTATCGAAACCTTCAACCACGGCTATTTAGCTGTAGATTTCTTCTTTATACTATCGGGATTCGTTATCGGGTATGCTTATGACGACCGTTGGGGCAGGAACCTCACAATGAAAAACTTCTTTAAACGGCGCCTGATACGTCTCCATCCGATGGTCATTATGGGAGCTGTCCTGGGTGCCATTACTTTCTGTCTTCAAGGATGCGTACAATGGGACGGAACACATATTGCCCTCTCCATGATTATGCTGTCCCTTCTTTGCACTATATTTTTTATTCCCGCAATGCCAGGTGCAGGTTATGAAGTCCGTGGTAATGGCGAAATGTTTCCTTTGAATGGTCCATGCTGGTCCTTGTTTTTTGAATATTTAGGCAACATCCTTTATGCCTTGTTTATCCACCGCTTATCAAACAAAGCCCTTGCCGTACTGACAATATTGCTGGGAGTGGCATTGGCATCATTCGCCATTTTCGACATCTCCGGATACGGAAATATGGGGGTAGGCTGGACACTGGACGGAATAAACTTTGGCGGCGGATTGCTGAGGATGCTTTTTCCTTTCTCCATGGGCATGCTTTTGTCGCGCAACTTCAAGCCTATCAAGGTGAAAGGTGCTTTCTGGATATGTGCCATTGCATTGGTTACCTTGTTTTCAGTGCCCTACTTGGAAGGTGCAACACCGGTCTGTACAAATGGCATTTATGAAGCGTTCTGTGTAATCATCGCTTTTCCGGTTCTCGTCTGGTTAGGAGCTTCCGGTACCACAACGGATAAAAAATCGACCCAGATATGCAAGTTCCTGGGAGATATATCCTATCCAGTCTATGTGATACATTATCCATTTATGTACTTGTTCTATGCATGGCTCATCAAGAACCAGCTCTTCACGTTGGAGCAGACTTGGCAGGTTGCCTTGTGTGTTTACGCATGGAACATATTATTGGCTTATCTATGCTTAAAATTCTATGATGAACCGGTACGGAAATATCTGGCCAGACGCTTCTTGAGCAAAAAACAATAAACAGTCCGTCACGGAGATTATGCTGATTCGCACAGATACAAATTCCCGATATAAATTCAATCTGCGCAAATCAGTATGATCTTTGTGGCGAACTGTTATTCCAGATAAAGCGGTTCCACTACTTCCATCACATTCTCATGGAACCACTCATCCAATTTTGCCTCTACCTTATCCTTTATCTGTGGAGTGATGTATTTCTTCATTTTCTTATAAGCATAGATTGCAGCAAATCCCTTCCCTACCATAAAGACTTGTCCCAAGAGGTCTTCTATACCGGCAGGAAACACAATGGCCACCAAAGCAATCATGATATTTGTCCTTTCACTCTCTGGAGTAGAATCAGCAGTCAGGACATAATAAGCTGTCAGTACGGGACGACCAGCTGCCCGACTACCTTTCTTTATATACTCCTCTACTTTAAGACGAATCTCGTCCATAGAAAAATTCATTTTCATATTCATAATCTCCTCTTTTTATTTATTAGACGCAGAAAGATGAAGTTTGGTTGCAAAAATCTGCAAATAACATAAAAATAGTTCTGTGGAACAATCACAGCCCCACAGAACTCTCATAAAACCATCTAATCTATACATGTAAATCTTACAATACTACAAATTTCACAATTTGTATATAATCAAGAACCTTATCCAAACTATAATTGAATTTCCTTACCGGAAACGATACATTTCTGTACATCTATTACCCCATATTTCACATCTATAAACGGCTTTCCTTCCTTAAGTCCAACATTACCAAAACCCGTTTCCGTAGACAAGAATGAAGTGAAATCATCTCCAATCCGCGAATCTATATACAAAATTTTGTCTACTGCATCATAGCGTATTCCCGTAAGGCCTTCTAGCATAGCATAACTGGCCATTGCACGAGCATACCATGCTCCACACTCATATTCATTAAACGGATTACGAACACGACCATTATAACGATCACGGCAAGTTCTCACTATTTCAAGCCCTTTTTCCACTTCTCCTTCAAACATAAGATGAGCAGCCACTTGATATTCAATTCCAGTCCACACTTCGTTACTGTATACAAAAGGCAATTTTAGCTTACCACCTTTCGGCCAGGTACAAAGTAATAATCCCCCATCCTCTCCCAATGCAAAGGTGGAACGTTGAGGGTTGACATGGTTACTTAAGCTCTTTTTAAAGTTATACTTATGGACAGAAATCAAATGACTTTTTACTTTCAGACGATCGACCACCTCCGGCATTCCACATACCAATGTCATCCAAGAGCCCAATATTCCGTCAGACAAACAACCTTTACCATACTGATATTTCGGACCTTCTTCTTGTAGGATTTTTAAAGCTTCTGGCGTATAATGGGTCACAAACGATTGGGCATCAACTGGGTCTGGAGCGTCCAATCCAGTCCATTGAATGTTCTGAATAAAATACTCTCCATCAAAAAGTTTGCTCTCCAAATATGCTTTACTTTTATTCATCAATTCTTCATAACGGGAAATATCATCGCCTACCGTTTTACCCATCAAGCAAATAGCTTGTAATGCTCCTACATAAAAACTGGTAATCATCCCATTCGCGCCCCAAAACTCTATATCATACGTATTATGGTGAGGTTCTTCAACAGCTCCAACCTCTCTCGGATCCCAAGTACGGATACAATAATCCATACTTTTCTTCACAGCTGGATACATCATCTTCAGCCAATTTATATCACCCATAATTCTCCATTCACGATATACCTTCATTATACCTCCTAATTGCCCATCTGCCGCCGAATGAAAATCATGGACAGTAGGACTGATAGGCAGATTCGTACGGAACACTTGATGTCCCCTTTTATCCTGGCTCACAAAAAATTCTGTTTCACGTAATGTACGTTCTAATTTTGGGAAAAGATGAGATACAGCTTGCGCATAATTCCAAACATGCGTGCATGAACCATGACAAGAGCCCCAATTATCATGACTTCCCTCCCAATTCCACATACGCCCATCGTATTGGCGAAGTACTGTAGTAGATTTCAATATACTCAAATTAGCAGCAACAGCCTCCTTAACTTCAGGTGGAAGAGTAGAATCATAGAAAGCATCAGTGAACAACTGAGTATTCTTTTTCAATGCATCATAATTATCCAACCAGTAGTTTGCAACATCTTGTATACTGCCAAACCTACTGCTATACCAAGGGCGGTAATTCCCTTCAAAATTATTCTCATAAGTATAACAGTTACTCAATTCATCTGGACAAACTGGTGCATCAGGGATATCAGTATCTGTACGTGGGATTCCACCTATTCGTTCTTGTGAATAAGGGACATGCCAAGCCATGTACAACCTTATATTACGAGTCTCACCAGGTGCTAAAGTAAACGGCACATATAACGAAGCTCCCACTGCTCCTTCCAAGCCTGCTGGATTCTCTTCCATTCTGCCCTCTTCCAAGTTATCCCAACAAATGCTCAATGGGTCGAACCAACCTCCACGAAACCAGTTATGATTAACTACCGTCTGGGGATTGTCAGTATAAATCATAAAATCACCTTGACAGAAAGGTTCATTCTCTGTGCCTGTCTGTCTTAGAATGAATCCATTCTTTGCTGCATCTATATACGCTTTACCTCTACCCGGAGTTTGCATAAAATTCATACTATTATATGAAAAGACGGCTTGTACTTCCTCATTACTGGTATTATGAAACTCATATTCAAACCCAGCAACCGGTAGACTTGAATTATCTTCATCCGTTGGTATAAATGGATTCCAGGCAACCAGTTTCACATCTATAGGGACATTCTGATCTGCCAACTCTACCTCCGCAAAAGGGAAACGTGACTGGAAACTATACTCCTTAAACCGGGGCATTCCCCATGAGCCGCCGTCTCCACGGCTGGAATTAGGAGCACCAAATTTTTTCCATTCTGGAACCGGCCCTTCCAGAATGCGTGTACCATACTCATAACCTTTCACATGAATTGCAGCAAACATCGTTGGTTCATTGAAAACATTCGGTCTATGACGTATAGACATATTACTCAATGCTCCTGTTCCTTCAATACAGAACATGCCCGTGCCTATACCTCCTATAGGGAAAGCTATTTTACGCGTATATTCACCTATATACTTCTCATTATAGCCACGTTCAACCGCACTCTCATGATGCCAGCACCCTTGAAAAATCAGTGCACAAACTACCAGACATATTAATAAATATTTCGTCATAAATACTGTATTTATTATCATTTTTTTATTTTGTATCAGGAGCTACAACTGTATAAACAGCACTACTTCTACCGGAAGAAAGGCGGAGATAACATTTTATATTTACTCCACTGAAAGATAAAGGTAACTGCAATGTATCCGTATAGAGTTTTCCATATAAACGAGGATCGGTACCATCTGTGGTATAATATATATCAGCACCCTCTACTGACGGCTTCAAATCCACTATCGCGTTACCGCCTCTAACAATAGCTTTATCCCAACCAATCGGTTCGGGAATACGGAAAGTAACCCCTTGTCTATCCAGTTCAGCCAAACATCCCGCTAATCTTTCACGGAAATCTGCATAATTCTTCTTTTCCGCAGGTGACCAACCTATTTCTGAAAGGGCCATAGCCCGAGGATATGCCATATAGTTCACTTTATCAGGATGATGTATAAATTCTCCCCAAACATTAGCTTGTACCCCCATTATATAACCGCATTGCTCTTTTGTAAGCTTAGGCGTATAAGGTTCATAGCTGTAGATATGTTCCAACGTAACCAGTCCTCCTATATTTAAAGGCTCATTAGTATAATCCTCACTCTGATAATAATCAATATACATATAGTTATTGGGAGCCATCACCACTTTATGCCCCATTCCCGCTGCAGCAATTCCACCGTTTTCTCCTCTCCAGCTCATTACAGCAGCATTCGGTGCCAGACCACCTTCTAAGATTTCATCCCAACCAATGATTTTTCGCCCCTTCCCCGTTACAAATTCATCCAAATGATGGATGAAGTAACTTTGTAATTCATGTTCATCTTTCAATTTATTTTCCTTAATGCGTCGTTGACACTTCGGACATTCTTTCCAACGTCTTTTAGGTGCCTCATCACCGCCTATATGAATATACTCACCGGGAAACAAATCTATCACCTCAGATAAAACATCTTCTACAAACCGATAGGTTTTATCATTACCGAGACAAAGAACTTCCTCCTTAATACCCCAAGTTTCCGGTATCCGAAATGGTCCGCCCGTGCAAGACAGCTCCGGATATGTAGCTAAAACAGACATTGTATGTCCTGGTAAATCGATCTCCGGAACAATAGTGATGTACCTATCTGCCGCATATTGGATAATCTCCTTAATCTGCTCCTGAGTATAGAATCCTCCATGTGGAATACGATCTTGTTCTGTCGGATTATGCCCCCACTGAGTACTATTACGCCATGCCCCAATTTTGGTCAATTCTGGATACTTTTTTATTTCAATACGCCACCCGGCATCTTCTGTCAAATGCCAATGGAATCTATTTATTTTATAACGAGCCATTAAATCTATATACTCTTTTACATATTCCACTGAGTAAAAATAACGTGCAACATCCAACATCAAACCACGATAACCAAAACGGGGTTCATCATTTATCATAATATACGGAAGCTGTATGCATCCATTTCCCTTATCAACAAGTAACTGCTGCAATGTCTGAATTCCATAAAATATTCCAGCTTCACTTCCCTTGATTGTTACTCCCTTATCATCCACAACTAATGAATATGCCTCTAAAGGCATTTTCTTGTCTATCTGCAAATGAATGGCATTCTTTCCTTTCGATCCTTTCTTCAAAGTCACCCCAAACCGTCCATCTAAATAATTATTAAAGAGACTGACTGTTTTGGTAAGCGCATCATTACTGTAATTTATACGTGTATCGGCAGATACATCCCAAGAACCTTCTCCCATCACCATTTCTTTTGGCATAGGAATTACTGACTGTGCATTACAAGGTAACGTACCGAGAATAATACATATTACCAATATGTATTCCCATCTGATTTCGTGTTTAATCATGACTGTAATTCAATTTTATATCTATATCCTTTTGTTTATTCACCTTGATATTTACTGTCTCGAATCCTTTGGCAGAAATCGTTAGCACATCGTTTTCTACAGTCAGAATGGAATATCTTCCGCCTTCCTTACTTATAACCGTTCTACCAGAATAATTAGATTTGATTTCAATTCCACTTATAGGGGTTGCTTGTACATCTCTGACACAACCAGCAACCTTTATCTTTCTTCCTGGATTCTTCACAATTTCATCCATGCAGAAGTCGTTATGACCAAGACTATTACTAGTCACCGGCTGTCTGCCAACAAAGATTGTCCTTCGTAATCTGATATCATCTGAGGCTGTTCCTATCTGTATTTCATACTCCCCTTCTTCTACTACTTTTTTCATGCTCAAATCATATAAGGCCAATTCTTGTATTGGTAGCTTCAAAACAACTGTCTGCATTTCGCCTGGTTGTAAGAATGGTTTTGAGAATGCCTTCAGTTGCTTGACTGGAGTCACAACCGAACTGACCACATCTCGAACATAAAGCTGTACTACCTCCTTTCCCGCTACACTACCCGTATTCTTCAAAGATACACTGACAATCAAGGTATCAGATGGATGTAATAACTCTGCAGAATAATGAGCATTCAAATACTCAAATGTAGTATAACTCAATCCATGCCCAAAAGACCATAACGGAGCTGATGAAGAAAAAACATAATCACGTCCAGGTTCATTTGGTCTACCAGGACGACGATAGAATCCTTTGTCCGTTGGCAAATGATTATAAAAAACCGGTAAATGTCCTACGCTCTGCGGAAACGAGAATGGAAGTTTGGCTGAAGGATTAATATTTCCCAATAACATATCAGCTATTGCATCTCCAGCTTTCTCACCACCGTACCATTGTACAACTATGGCTGGAATATGTTCTTTTATCCAAGAAATAGAAAAAGGCTTACCTGTAACCAATACAACTATAACAGGTTTTCCTATTGCATAGATTTCTTCCACCAATTCTTCTTGTACACCTGTCAGATCCAGAGAAGAGAGGTCAAACCCCTCCCCACATGTAGCATCTGAATAGTCACGTGCCAGTGAAGCACTAGAAGAACCAACAAATACAACAGCCATGTCACTCGCTTTTACAGCAGCTACAGCTTCATCAAATCCGGATTTATTATCTGTAATAAGATCACATCCTGCCGCATAATTTATTTTTATCTTATTTCCAACCCGTTTCTTTAGGCCTTCAAGTGGAGTAACCCCATCTTTATTACTCCGGCTCCATGTATAATCCCCGAACTGTACTTGATTAGCATTCGGCCCAATCACTGCTAATGATTTTATTTTATTCAAATTTAAGGGTAAAAGAGTATTTTCATTCTTCAATAAAACAATCGATTCATCAGCCACTCTGCGCGATAGCTCCACCGCTTCTTTAGTACGCATGGCTACTTCCGGCATGTCAGCGCCCTGATATGGATTCTCGAACAATCCTAATTCAAATTTAACACGTAAGATACGTCCAACAGCCAAATCCACATATTTTTCATCAAACCTGCCTTGCTCTATCAATTGCTCCAAAGCCCAATAGCAATTACTGGAAGCTTCCAAGTCCACCCCCGCAGTCAAGGCTTGGATAGCCGCTTCACTATCATCCTTAGCTGTATGCTGAAAATCCTTCAACATAGCCACTGCCCCCCAATCGGAATATACATATCCTTTGAATCCCCATTCATTGCGTAAAATATTCGTCAGTAAATAAGAAGAAGCAGAATTAGGGATGCCATTCCAAGAATTATAGGAGGTCATCACCGCCTTCACTTCCGTATTCCGAACAGCCATCTCATACGGCTTGATATGGATATTACGTATATCCCGTTCTCCACTCTCAACTGAAGCCAAGTTCAGCCCTCCCAAAGGAGCTCCTCCCGGTCCAAAAGGTTTCAACATTGGAGATATTCCTCCGTCAATATAACCTTTCACTTGTGCAATCCCCATCTGTCCCACTAGCCAAGGATCTTCACCAAACGATTCCTCAACACGCCCCCATCGCAAATCCCGAACAACATCCAATCCTGGTGAAAGAGTCTGAATTACCCCTTGGGACCTTAATTCTGTAGCAATTGCTTTAGTCATCTGATAAGCCAAATCTAAATTAAAAGTACTACCAACGGCTACAGATTGAGGAAAAATGGTAGAACCATCATGTACCGAGCCATGTAAAGACTCAGTTACTGTAAAAACTGGGATTCCCAAGCGTGTCTCTTCAACCATATATTTCTGAATTGCATGAAATGCTTTCCGCACATTTTCACCAGTAAGATTGAATCCCTCAATACAGCCGTAACTAATATCACCAGCTGCATCTCTTAATTTTTGGTAATCCACCTCTTGACCATTGTATAATTGATAACCATGCAAATGACTTAATTGTGCTATTTTTTCTCGTAATGTCATTCTGCCCAATAAATCTGTAACCCGTCGTTCAACAGACATACTAGAATCCTTGTACACCGGAATGCATTGAGCCATGGAATCTACGGCAATAAGAACCGACAATATAAAAGGTAATAACCATTTTTTCAAAATCCTATCTTCAAGTAACATATTTCAGTAATTCAAAAAGTAAATATAAATATCAATCTTATGGTATAGCTTGATGGTCTGTATCACGCATTCTATACCAATCAACCAACTTTTCTTTCTCTGGTAATTTGAACGCCAGAGGTACAGCTTTGTCTTGATACCAGAAAGCCGCCGAAGAGAATTTAAAGGGCCGGGTCTGCTCCGGTTTACGGGGATTTATAAAATCAAAAATAAAACTTTCATTGAAACAGATTGCATCTTGCTCATGATAACGATACATACTCACCATCGAACGGAGCGGATCCTTTATAGGAACTCCATGCAACTCTCCACAGAATTCACCTTCCCTAAAATACCAGCCACCATTAAAATAATCTTCAAGTCCAGAACCAACTATAGTCGGTACACTTTTGTCTTCCGTATCGATATAAATAAACTCGGGTGCTTCCAAATATCCCAAGTAGTTTGGAAGCCAACTCTGCATGGACAAGGAACAGCCAATAAAATGTCCATGTCCTTTAGTCTGCAATATGGTTAATGGTTCATAACCAGGATTGGTACCAGCATTATATAAACAATGGAATCGTCCCATACCCTCAGGTAAACTCTCCAATTGATCATAATTGGCATTTAAGAAAACGCTTGTAGTCAAACGGTGATGAAGATTTTCCACTTCTATCCTTACCTTTTTAAATGGCATCGGAAAATAACAATAGAAACCTCCACTGGACATACCTATATATTTGGACATATAATGCTTATATTCACAATGCCCTATACCAAAGAAGTCACCAATCGGACATTCTACAGAAGGATAGTCCTCACCATCCCAATAAATACGCAAAATCAGCATTTTCAAAATAGTAGGATCAGGCCACCGCTCCTTACTTAAATCCCAATTTTCCCAAAACCAACCATTAATAGTAAACCACATACGGGTAATTACACCAGGAGAAGTGTGATCTACCAGTACGGATTTCTCACCCGGTCCAACCAAATGGGCTTTAATCTTAGTATTCAAGTCAAAAGTCGTAAACTGACGAGATACAGCGTTACGCATAGTATGGATAGATGTAAAAGCAGAGGTTTGAATGTCTCTCCGTTCTTTCTTGATGGGATTCAATGCATGCCCTACACCAGGTAATGCTGCCAATCCTACGGCACCTGCCATAGTAGCCAATGCTTTACGACGAGACATCTTTTGAGGGCTGGAATCCATATTGCCCGGAATTTGTTTTCTCTTCATCATATTATGTATTAACAATTATCCTTGCGGTTCAATCTCTAAAATAGAGCCTTGTATATGTCTAGTACCTTTGGCTCTGTCAAAGTTTATATAGTATACCACCAATACCCTCTTCTCATCCAGCTGTACAGCCCATGTATATCCGACATCTCCATCATCCGCATCATCTCTTATGATAATCTCAGGAGCCGTGGCATAATCTGTACATTCTGCATTAAGAATTCTGGCTCTAACTCCACAAGGTTCATGACGATAACCATATGTCAACAAAACTCTATTGTCTGGCAGCCTCATTGCCTGGAGAGGATGTCCTTTGAACCCCATACTTTTCCATTCACCAAATGTTTTCCCACCATCTATGGACCGTGCAATACAAGCTTGGTCACCAAACGCTTCCGAACGCATAAAAGCAATCAAATCCCCATTAGGCGTTTCATACATGGAAGTCTCATTAAACGAGACCTTTTTATCTTTAGCAATTTTCGTACCGTATTCCCATGTTTTTCCTTTATCTTTGGATATAAGCAAATAGACCGACGTATTTCTTAAAGCTTCTGTATCAGAAGCTACTACTGCCCAAAAAATACGTCCATCTTTTCCTTCATACAAAGCGCCACGATTATAAGCCGGCAATTTACCTCCCAATCCACTATAATTTATTTCAGACGGAACGCTACAAGGTATAATCAAATCATTCCAAGTTCTACCATCATCATAAGAACGGAGCAAATATCCTCCTGCAAAAACAGCGTCTGTATTCTGTACGAACGGTTTCTTAAGAACAGCTAAACCATCCGGACGAATAAATGTCCACAAATAACTAGCACATAGCAGTGTTCCATCTTTCAACTTCAACAAACATGGATCTTGTGAGCCTCCAAACGGATGGGCATAAAGCAGTTCCGGTTCCTTGGTCCAATGTTCGCCATCTTTGGATCTCACTACTACCAGATAACTATTCGGGTCCAAATGATTATTCTTCTTCTCCTTAAAGACTTTACGGTCTGGAGCTCTTCTGAACGATACCAGTATCTCTCCATTCGATAATTTTACAGCTGAAGGAAAAGCGGAGTAAAACATGGTATCCTTATATATTATTACATCCTTTATTTTCTTGACACCTGGTATCAAAACGTCATTCTGTTGAGCAAACAATGTTGTCGCAGAACACAAGTGGACAAGCAGACAATAAAAGAGAAATATAGACTTTTTCATATATAATTTTATTATGTTCGTTTATCAATCTTTCCAATATGCTGTAAAGTTACAACATATTGGAAAGATTTCAATAATATACTTTATTTATCCCAACCAGGATTTTGAGTAACTTTCGGCTCCACGCTT
>CAUHML010000092.1 GCA_959606905.1 uncultured Bacteroides sp.
AGCAAAAATAAGCATATCAAAGCATTCTTTCGGTGTACTATTCGGTGTACCTGATCGCTTTTAATACTATGTACACCTATTTGGTAATGTAATCATACAGAACAAAATGTAGATGCCTAACGTAAGATATACTATCTTTCTTTTTCGATAAAAGTAGTGACAATAAAGTTGTCATAACTATAATAGTTATCGTACATATACTCATATATCTCCATCATTATGGGTTAAGATAGGGATACTGTCAAATGTTATCATGCTTTGCTAATGTCTTTTTTCTCTGTAATAGATGTGAAATGCCTATTGCTAAAAGTAAATACAAAACAAGAACTTGGTTCGCCAACCATACAAAAATGAAATTATCAATGTTGGGGGGAAGATATGCATCATTAGGCGAATATCTAACCCCATCCCAATATTCTTTTAATTCTTCTATTTTAAAATAGTAGGTGTAAGACCATATGTTAAAACATAATAAAATGATGGTTGAAATTACTCTCAAGGTTATTTTATGCAAAACAATATCCCAAATTACAAATAATAACAGTGCAATTATCAACAAGAATGCTTGTAAAAAAGGAGTGAAATTCATCCCTCCATTTGTATCTACTATACATATAGTCCATCTTAAAATACCTATTATTATTCCAAATAGGAGAAAATAGACCGTATGGTGTATCTTGTTTTTTATGCTCATTTTCCAGAATTGTTGTCAGCTTGGACGTTTGCATACTCTATCCGTATGCAATTCTCACTATTCTTTTCTTCTTTGTATGATGCTCCCTCTCTGTTTCTGAACGTTGTTCATGCAGCCGAAAGTAATATAATATAGCCACAAAGATAAAGAAAGAAATAGAAAAACCGACAGAGTAGTTGGTTCTATTTTATTAAAGTACTTTTCACGGGGATTTATTGCTGTCTTATGTTGCCTGCAACCAGCATTTTCAAGCTTTCGGCAGTGAATTGAGGCAGTGCAGGCTTCGTGGCGTGACAGTTTCTTTAGCGGCAATTCATTTTTATTCAACGTAGTAAAATGATATTTGTTATATATCTGTTTTAGCTTTGAATACGGGGAATGTTCTCTGTATTTCTGTTTCAAATCCAAACCAATAACCGCATTTTGTATTTTCATCGAGCGGAAGAAAACAAAGTCGCAGATTGCTTTTATATTCTCCATATATCACTTCCCATTTCTCAGGCGGAATCTGATGTTTGGTTTTTACTTTTTCTGCCGGAGTCTTTTTTAAGGACATGCCAGCTTCTATCCAAGCAATGCTTGCTTGGATTTTATATTCAGGATAGGCCAGTTTGCAATATTCATAAAGTATAAGCCCGCGTTTCTCCAAACTCATAGGCTGGTCTATCAGATTTACCTGTATCAGATATTTAAGGAAGTTATGTAGAAAATCTTTGTCATTTAATATTAACTCTCTGGTTAGTGTATGCCAGGCGGGAGTATTGTAGAAAGCATCTAACAGGCGAGACAGCCGGCGAGCGGTTTGCAGTTCTCCAACGCTGATTTCGTTGGTTTCCAAAACTTCGTAAGGAGGAAAGGGGGAATAGCGTATTCCAAGTTCTTCTGCCCGTCGACGCATTTCCGTACCTGGAAGCAATTTGAGTGATTCCAGCTGTATCTCTCCTGCATTGTATCCGGCAAGGGTATATACATCTTCAAATATTTCATAGAGGTGATAGAGGGGAAGTCCGGCAATGAGGTCGGCATGCGTTTCCATATTCGGGAGCGAGCATAGAAATTTCAGCCCTTTTAAGGCATCGGATAATTTTCCTATACGGTGGCTTTGCTCAAGAACAGGTTCGCGCAAACTTTGAATTCCCGCTTCGAGGTGAAGCAGACCTTGTGGCAATTGTTTCAATTCTTCTTTCAGTTCTTCGGAAAGAAGAGCTGGATGTATCTCTAAATGAAAATGTATATCGGGATATTCTAAAAACAGCTGGAGCAGTTCTTTTGCGCGATGCGTATTGTAGTTGAATGTACGGTCGAGTACACGTATGTTTTTGATACCGTGTTCGTGAATGGTTTGAAGCCGTTGGCGGATGTTTTCAATGGAGAGTGTACGTATAGGTTTTTCGCCGCCGCTGACGCAAAAGGCGCAAGTGTTGAAACATCCGCGTGTGGTTTCAAGTTGCACAAACGGTTTGTCCCAATTGAAGAAACAGCTTTTTTCGGGTGGAATGAGTCTGGAAAAGTTTAAGACACGGGCTGTTCCATTGTCTCTGTATTGCTTGTCAGTGTCCAAATAGCATAGTCCGGCAATATCATTCCACAGTTCTGGTTGGTTCCAGCAAGTCAGCCATTGGGGAAAGACTTCCTCGCCTTCTCCTCTGAATACGCAGTCCACAAAAGGGTACTTGCGCAGAAATAACTCATTATTTCCGAGGAACTCCGGACCGCCTAATATGAGACATGCTTCGGGAAGTAATACTTTCAGCCTTGAAGTAATATGCAGCAACTGTTCGTGATTGAAAAGCCAGGTTGTTGCAGCTATGATGTCGGGCTTATGGCGGTAAGCTTCGTCTACAACGGTTCCTACATTCTCATTTATCGTGGCAGATACTATTGCCCATTCAATAGATGAGTCGTTTGCTATCTGTGCATGTAGCGCAGGAAGTGCCAATGAAGAATGAGCGTAGGAACTATTTAGGTCTATCCAAAGAATTTTCATATCTGATTAAGTTTCGTCTTTGCAAAGATAGATGATTTTACTGTTAGGATAAATAAAAAAGTATATATTTGCGAACAGTTAGTAAATCCGAATAGGTTCAAATGCTATGAAAAAATTCCTTTATATCTGTTTCTTATTTTGGGTGAACAGCGTTTTTTTGATGGCTCAGGAAAAAAAAGAGAGCGGACAATCTTCACTTTATACGGATCAATATATTACAGATATATATATGAGTGAACCCGACCGTGCCTTGCAGTTGCTGGATGAAGCTGAAAAGAAGAAGGTAATGATGCCTGCGCGCATAAACGATTTGCGGAGTATGGTCTATCGTAATAGATATCAGTGCAAATTGGCTTTTCGTTATGCACGGAGAGCTTATGTTCAGGATTCCATTGCTGGTAATAGTCCTGAACATTTGCTTAAGATGACGATTGCATTGGCGGAGTTATCAAGTTTGTTGAGTGAATATGAGGTGAGTAACCGGTATGTTGTTGAAGGCATCAGGCAAGCGAGGGATATGGAGAATAAGCGGGCAGAGGCTAAACTGTTGTTCTGTATGGGAGAAAATAAGCGTTGGCTGTCTTTTAAAAAGGATGCTTACGAAACATTTGATGAAGCTATTCAACTTTTGAGGGATGCTGACGATGCATATGGTTTGCGTATGCTTTCTTATTTCAACGGGGTTAAAATGAGTTTTTTGATAGATGATGGATTAATAGATGATGCGTTGTCCGTTGGGCTATATCGACAGAAGCTGTTGGATAAAATGGAAGGCAAGGAAGGAATACAAGCTGCTTATTTGGACTTACAGAAGTCTTATCTGTATTCCAAATTGGCTTATTTGTATTATTGTTCGGGTGATAAGGAGAAAGCAGAGGAATGTTTTATAAAATATAAGTCTACTTTGGCAGCTTCAACTCCTGCCGGGAAATACGATGCTACTCCCTATTTGTTTGTGACAGGCCGGTATAGGGAAGTTTTAGATAATTGTCGCGAGCTGAAAGAAGTTTTTAGGAGAGAGGATACAATTAATTATCAGTATCGTGGCATTTTGTCTAAAGAGATAAAAGCTTATACCGGTTTGAAGGAATATGAAAAGGCAGTGAAGCTAAGTACTGTTTTCATTGCTTTGACTGACAGCATATATCAGCGTGAAAAAACAAATGCGGCACTGGAATTAGAAACCTTGTACGATGTTGATGAGAGAGAAGCCCACATTGCAGAACAAGCTTTAAAATTGAAGATACGGACAATTTCTCTGGCTTTTATTTTTTTTATAGTACTGCTGGTCTTGTTTTTTCTTTGGAAGGTTTGGCTGCAGAATCGTAATATCAAAGAAAAGAACAGGGCATTGGTGAAGTATGTAAATGAGGCGCTGTCAGAGCAAAAGAAGAAACAGCAATCGCCTGGTGAAGATGATAAGTCTATTCTGTATAATGACTTGGATACAGAATCTTCCGACATTGATAAAGAGTATGAAATCAATAAACAGGTCTTTCAGAAATTGGATTCTTTGATAAGGAGAGATGAATTGTATCTTTCTGCTGATTTGTCAAGAGAAGATTTAGTCAGAATGGCGCATATGAATAATACCCGTTTTGCTAAGATGATAAAAGAAAATACAGGTACTAATCTGAGTGGTTATATCAATGAGTTGCGTTTGAATCATGCTATACATTTGTTGAAGGAACATCCTGAATATACTTTACGTGCTATAGCTGAGGCTTCCGGCATTAATAGTATGCCTACTTTTCATAGTCTGTTCAAGAATAAAACGGGAATGACACCTTCTGAATTTAAAAAGACCCAAATGGATATGAAACAATAAATTATTGTTATACAATATTATAAGACTTTTCTTTATAAACTTTAGGACATTTCTTTATAGCAAGAGCTTTTAAATTAAGATGCTTCATGCAGAAAAGCTTTTCTTTGCAGTATAAAAACATTGCTACGTATATATTTTGTTGGCTGATGCCATATAATATACGCCAAAGTAATGTATGGATATATTTTATGCAATAATAAACAGGAGTTGAATTTGAGTGCTACTGACGCAGTATATGAAATGCACGAGAACAATTTTCTACGTTCTTTGACTGATTTGAAGAGCCCGGCTCTTTTGCACAGGGGACTGGTTTGGGGTTATCAATATGCAAGTCTATTGTAAAGAGTGCGGGAATGGAATCATAAGCGTTGGTTCCTAATCGGTGTGGAAAGTCTGTTTTGAGTGATTCTATTCTGCTGTTTGCAACTTATTGAAGGGATACTAAAGAGTATCCTAAGTTCTGTTTATTCTGGGGTCCCGTAGGTCGTTGAGATTTGCGGGACTCTTTTTATGTTGAGCTCAAAAATAAAAGCGGAACATTCAGTAAATGTAGCCATACTCTTTTTGCTAAAACATTACTAAACAATTTTTGGACTGACCCTGGCGGGTTTTTGACGTTTCTGTCTCATACGCCAAAGATAGCGTTTTTAACCCTAATTCCCCCAAGTTTTTTATATGCTTAAATATAAAATCCCTCAGATTGTTACGTTGACCCTTGATCCGATTAATCCCCCCAAAAGCTTGATATATAGCAAAAAAGAGGAAAATCATTACTGAAATTCCTCTTTCTTTTGGGTGACTGAAGGGACTCGAACCCTCGACATTCAGAACCACAATCTAAGGAACTGTATTGGGTATTATGTTGATAATCATTTTGTTGTTTTATGTTTTGTTCTTGTTTGGGTAAACAATGGGTAAACAATTTATAAAATCATCACATTGTTGGTTTAGACCCGCTGCTGATTTTCGGAGTTGGGTCGTATTCCGCTTCTTGTCTTCGTTTCTCGTCCTCGTCTTTGAGATACTTGTTTCTTATCTCTTTAATGTCATTGGTCATTCCCCATACTTTGAAGAAGAGGATGATTTGCAGTAATCCGAATATTAGGAGTATGATAGTTAGAAAGTCAATCATGACCCTATTGTTTTAATTATTTCCAAACATAATTGTATCTCAGCTCTGATTCATCATCTTTATAACTATAGGATATGGATATTTTATTAATTGTACCATCATCGTTATATAGATAATCATAATATGTCCAGTTATCAAATAAATATGCTTTTTTAGACTTTCTTTGAATACGTCCCAATGAATCATATTTGTATTCAAATTTTTGTTCTATTGATTCTTTGTCTGTATCTCCACTAATATACGTTTCTTGCAGAAGATTACCTTTAGAATCATATTCATAAATATATCTTCCGAACAACGTTCCATCTTTTATACTATGCTTAACCACATAAACCTTATTGTTTTCGTATGTGTATTCGCTGATATATCCAAAGTCATTGCTAAGCCAAATATCTTTTTCTATTGTTTTTATAAGCCTTCTTTGATTGTCATATTCAAATGTCCAATCCTCATTTAAATCTCCATCCTCATCATATACCATCATGCGAGATACAGAATCAATAGAGTTGTACTCGTATTTATATTTCTTCTCGAATAATGTCAATTCATAATCATTACGTTCAATTAGCCGTCCTTGGTTGTCGTATGTGTATTTATACGTGTAGTCAATTCTTGAATCTACAGCATTAACATAGTGGTTTGTTGTTTTTTCTGCGATTGTTCCATCTTGGTTGTATTTGTATTGTTCGTAGAGTTCGCCGTATTCGCTAATTTCTCCAAATTTCTTTTCGTGCTCTTTGACTACTATTTCAGATAAATATTTTGTTCCATTATCTAAACCTTCATCATCTGATGAACATGCTGTAAACAGTATCATTGGCAATATAGCTACCATAAAAAATAAAATCTTCTTCATAATCTTAAATATTTAGTTTGTTCTTTAATTCGTTGAAAATGTCGGTGTTTTCAAGTTCTCCCCAATAGTATTTTTTGTATCTATCTCGGTCAAAGCTGTCTTTTTTCTCATAAATGATTAGACACCGTTTGTCACAAAGGATTATTACAGTCGATTCAAGGAGACAAGCATATGAGCGAGCTTGCAAAAATGCTTCTTCTATTTCCTGGTTATTTTTCATGTAGAGTTTTGCCTCAATTAAAACCTTTGCTTTTTCTTCGTCTGGCTTATTATCGTAATGCAGAGCATAGTCGGGAAATATCCGGTGTCCACGTCCTGCATGTATTGGTAATTGACGAATGAAGTCTTTGTTCTCATACCATCCCATAGAGTTAAGCAATGGTTCCAGTAGTTGTAGTTCCACATCTCTTTCTTTTTCTATACTTACATTCTTGGGTAGTGTAGGAGTATATAGCTTTGGTAGGGTATCTATATCAAATCCTTTTGCCTTTATCATTCGTAGGAGTTCTGAATAATCTTCGCTACTCATTGACCATCCGTTAACTCCTTGAAAGTTCTTTCTTATGAGCGGGTGGCTGGAGAAGTATTCATCTTCCCGAAACTCTTTTAATGTGATGTGAGGAATAGCTATTCTATTGCCAATATAGATACACCCATAATATCGGAATAGAGGGTCTATTACACCATCTGTAAGCGATATTTCTATGCAAGTGACTGCGCTGATTGGAGACGTTTCGTAATGAACAAGAATATCCCCTTTCTTCGTATCAGGACTTGATTGCCAGAATTTTGATTCTAAGGATTTATCTTCTTGGCATAATCTGCCACCAATGAGCCATACTTGTGACGGCTTGGGTATGTCTATTTTCTTGCTTGGAAGATTATTGGGGGCGAAGTCGTATAGGAAAGACCATAGCTCTGCTGGAGATAGCCCATTTTCTTTCCTGAATAGATAAAGCACCTCACAAAGTTCCCAATAATACATACACCTTCCTTTGTAATCAGTTCTTTTGGGGATATTGGGGAGGTCTATGTTAAAAAAGTCCGCTATTTTATTCAGTTCGAAGATACGGCAAAGAAATAGATATGGAAAGAAATATTCGGGGGCGAACTGTGATAAGACATAGGACATCGGCTGGATAATCTCAAGCATATTCTTGAAGTCGTTAGCAGGAAGCCATTGTTGCTCTTCTACCCTTATACCTAATGTGATAAGTGAAATGTATAAACCTTTTGCTTCTTCCAATGATGTAGGGTGGTCATAATCTGATACACTGTAGCAATATATATTCTCCAACCAGTCGTTGTATAAATCTTCCGGTATGAAATTAGCATGCAGACAATAATCTTTGAATAAGGCATACCCTCTTGCATCGGAAAAGTATTTTATCATCTCTATTCCGATTACGGTCTGTTTATACAAGTTCCATGTGTATTGATTGAATTTCATAGTATCACCATCCTTTATCAGTCAACACTTTTACTACTTTCCATACGGAAACAATCATGTTTTTAGGCAGTTCTTCGTCTGCGACTTTCTCGTTATGGGATATGCACCAAATATATTCCTTTGGATTTTCTTCATATCTTGCCACTTCCTTAGTTATGCGTCTTCCGTCTTTTAACACAATAACAAATATATTCCCATAGCCAAAATACTCTCTCCAATTAGCAACTTCACGTATTAGCATCAGGCTACCCGGTGGTATGGTCGGAATCATACTATCTCCTGATTGATATATAGCCCTATCTTCATCCTTTGCATTTACAAAAGGAACGTACCCTTCAATGTATTGTGGCTCTCCTTCGATTTCGTTATTCGAGTGCATTCCTCCTACGCTATCAATATGAATAACAGGAATGAGCTTATATGTTGCATCGGCGGACGTTTGCTCTGGTTGAGTGAGAATATCTTCTTTTGGAAAATTGTTGTTAATAAGCATGTCTCCGTCTCCAGTAAGAAGCCAAGAGGTATTAAGACTAGGATAAACAGATTTAATTTTTTCGAGCGATGATGTTCTAATGCTATCTCCGACTTTACTGACGAATCCTTTAGCTAATCCAGTTGCTTTCTCAAAAGACCCTTCACTTATATTGATAGAAGCAAGAAATAATTTCAATCTTTCTCGTGTATTCATAACTCTTAATTGTTTTACTGAAATAAAATCAGTATATTTGCATCGAAATCAAGTTGCGGATGATTTTGATTAAATTGTTTAACTGTTCCCGTAAGGGACTATATAGGCGACTTCCTCAAACCGCAACTTTGGGGTTGGTCGCTTTTGTTTTATTGATATGAATAATGAACTTGCAAAATTGATTCCTAATGACATCAGTAAAATAACAGTTATTACATTACTTGAGCTATTAATGAAATTTGGTACTCCTAAAGAGGATATTAGGATTGCGCTTTCAATAATTCAAGGAGTACATTCTGCATCCCAGCATAACGTTGATGCTTTTCTTCTTCGCTATAGCTCAGAAATTCATGTAGAAAATCTTCTATCTCCTCAACCTTAAGAGTGCCCTTCATGTCGTTTATGAGATGGCTTATTAGGTTTTTATTTTCATTATTTATCAAAGCCATAATAGTCTGCAAAATATATTCTCTTGCCAACATCTTGGCAAAGCCTCCATCGTCTTTATTTTCATGAAATGCTTTAAACATAAACTGTAAAGAGCTTATTAAATCTCCATGTTGTCGGGCAATGAGAATTGGAACAACTCTCATCATTTCCTTTTTTACATCAAATTGTGTTTCTAAACTCGACTTCTTTATTTTTCCTTCAAATTCAGCTCTAAACTTATCAATTTTTTGACTTGTACCTTTTATATCGATGAATGTGTATATATTCCATCCTATCAATACAGTAACCAATAATGACAATATTCCTACTATCACTCCTTGGTAATCAAATCCTAACTCGGGAGTCCTATATGCGGCTATGCAGGTCGCTATAATAGCAATTGTCATTGCCACAATACTCAATCCTAAAGCCCAATTTTCTTTCTTCATATTATAATAAAGTATAAACTACCCTAATAGTTAAATAATATTTATTACTGAAATATAATCAGTAAAATTATTTTGTACTGAAAATAAATCAGTATCTTTGCATCACGATAACGATACAAAGATACGCAACTTACAAATAAGGTGCAATAGTATAAACATATTAAATCACACGATTATGAGCACGAAGAATTTTTTACACGAAGTTATGAGTCTTGCATGGCAGTTTGTTCGCAAGAACGGTTTTACGATGTCAGAAGCATTAAAGTGCGCTTGGGCTAACATGAAATTGAAATTGCAGATGAAAAGCAAGATTGTGAAATTCTACTTTCAAAAGGTGGATGGTTCTGTAAGAGAAGCCTACGGTACACTAAATGAAAAGCTGATGCCTACCATCACTGGTACTGACAACAGAAAGAAGAACGATACAGTCCAGACCTATTTCGACACAGAACGCCAAGAGTTCAGATGCTACAAGAAAGCTAACCTTTTAAAAATTGCCTGATATGAGAAACTATAGAGTATGTGATAGTATAGAAGCTTATGCCTTTGAAAAGGCTTTAGATAAGGCTTGTGAAGAACTTGAAGAGGTGGATAAAATGTCTGATGCAGAGGCATGCGTTTTCTGCAACACCGATACGAAAGAAGAAGCCTTAGAGGTTATTCAAGAAGAGATTGATTATATAGAGTTTCAACTTGATAGAATGGCAGTATGATAGAGGCATTGATAGTATTAGGCTGCTTGTATGCAAGCTACTGGTTTTTCAGAAAGCCGGGCGAGAAGTTCTTTTATGATGATTAATCACACGATTATATTACGCACGACAGCCCTATTGACGGATTGAACGGCAACCGATAGCAAGAATCGGGTAGGGCACTATTGATTAGTTCTTTGACAAGTATGTGAAAACCTTTGCGGTGTAATTCATAAGCCGTACAAGATTAACCAAGATAACGAAATATAGAAGCTGCCATAGCAGGGATGCGGTGACTGGTAGTAGGCTATATTGATTTGAAATGAACTTTACTTTCAGCACCGAAAATCATCTTTACGGTGTCAAGTATGTGGGGTAGGTGTCCGTATCGCTGAAAGGTCTAATATAGCCCGTACTGAACTGAAATAAGGTTCTACTATTCGATTAGGGTACGGGTACTAACTCTAATTCAGCAAATTATGAAAAAAGAATTAATGGATAAAATTTTGTCTGAAATAAGTAAGGGGATAAAAGAGGCCCGTAAGTCAATAAAAAAATATGGAGCTGCCATACCAAAGCAGGATATAATGGTAATTATAAGAAATGAAAAGGGGGCTTTACAGGCAATAAAAACGGTTGAAGTTTAAAATATATAGTGATGATTAAAAGAATACTTCAGTATTTCAGAAAAAGGAAAGAGCAGAAGTTACGCAAAGAACTTCTGCTGAAAGTAGGCACACATTCAACTACTCAAGCCGTTCAAGCCTGGGTAGAGTTCATCCTTGACGGTAAGACCTCTAAAGAGCTTCTTCTATCAGCTGGCGAAGATGAGAGAGTGAAAACTTGGATTGGATTATTAGGCATCCAGTCTCGACAGTCCAATGCTCCCTCTGATAAGGGGTAGCGACAAATATTTCACATCCTTGTTCATCACCAAATGATTTAGACTTGACAGCAGCGATGTGATTGACATTAATCAGTACAGATTCCCCGTCTTGGGGAATTTCAATAAACTGTTTCATACTTCTTAATTTTTAGATTTGACACCTCAAAGTTAAGAAAATCCCCTGATTATAACGTGATGTTGCCAATCGAATTGGTTCAGGGGAACAAAGCCACAGAAAAGGTCAGTGCTATACCGTACTAAAAGCCGTGAGGGATGCTGAGTACAAGCTACCCCTTTACCCTTGTACGGGTGGTTAAAATTGTTTTGTCGTGTTTTATTTTGTGTTTGTACTGGGTGTACCGTCTGTGAAGATAGCGCACCTTTTTCCGGTGATATGGCGGAATAGGAAACGCGTTGCTCGGCAATAAACTTAGCAATTTATGCAGGTTCAAATCCTGCTATCACCACTATTTTTTTCAAAATTAAAGCGTATGATAAAGGAAATTAAAGTAGATGAGAACTATCAGACAACTAAGTTATTTGATAGTATAAAGGTTGGGGATATATATCGAATCCCCTTTGAAGACTCTCGGCACACTGGGATAAAAATGGAAGCTGCCCGAAGAAACAAAGAAGCACGGCTCACGAAGAAGTTGAAAGGAAAACTTGACATTATGTATAGGGTATCAAAAACAGACTGCCCAGGTTTTTCTTCGCTTATACGACTGAAATAATCATTAGCTCACACGATTATGGAACGGGTATTTACAGAACTCACCCCTGAATGCGAGGTTACAGCACGGATGTATGCGCAAGGGTATGAGAAAAAGGAAATTGCCAATATCAAATGTCGGGCGGTTAGCACAATTAACAACCAGTTGCAAAAGGCTTTTGATATATTGCATGTACGGAATGGGAGAGAGCTTGCTACCATGCTTTACGAACGGATAGCCGGTGTGAAACTTACAATGGATTTTTCACCAACAGTTCGTATGTCTGTAGCTTATAGTTTGCTATGTATATTTTCTCTATCGCTTTATCACGAACAGAGCGAAATGAGAAGAGGAAGAGAATTAAGAGTAGAACGGATTGAAATAATAAGGAGGGCGGAATGAATATAGAAGAAATCCAATCCATTATGATAGACAGTTATCAGGTTGGTTATATGGAGGCGGTCAAGGCATATGAGCCGGCACAAGACCTTATCCGATTGAGGGATGTAAAGAAATGGCTAAGGATGATGCGAATAGACTGGAAGCGGTTCAATGTACTTGTGAATAAAGAACTGATAAAGCCTATCAGAAAAGGAGAAAGCCGAAATTCCCCCCTTTATTATTCAAAAACAGAAATCAAACAAGCCTTGTCGCTGGCGAATGTCAGCGGAATAATGGCGAGAGATACAATTGGATTAACCTTTTAAATATTTACGATTATGAGTCTTATAAAAAAATCAAATGAATTAGTAATCCCTACCACTGTAAAGATGATGATTTACGGACAGGCTGGTATGGGAAAATCAACAGTGGCATTGAGCGCACCGAAACCGTTATTATTGGATTTCGATAATGGTGTTAAGCGTATGAATATGGCGCATTTGGAAAACATAGATACTGTACAGGTCACTTCATGGAGTGATGTTCAACAGGTCTTGCAGGAGGATTTGTCTGCTTATCAGACCATTGTAGTTGATACAATCGGTAAGATGATGGATTTCATCATTACTTATAAATGTGGTAGCCGCCAACCGTCTATCAAGGACTGGAGCGGTATCAATGCCGAATTTTCATGGATGACACGAACACTTTCGGGGCTTAACAAGCACATCATTTTCGTTG
>CAUHML010000093.1 GCA_959606905.1 uncultured Bacteroides sp.
ATTTTATATCCTTCTTACTCACCACATAGCCATTTGCCGCAATCAGCCCGTAACCATCTGAATATCTTCATTAAAAACACTCGAAAGTTCCTGGTACTGCATAATACAGAAATTTATGAAAATAATAAATAGCTATTTTCATAAAAAAAAGTTCTTTTTTGAGTAAGTTTATTTTTGGTTTGAATTGTTATAATAAAGTATGCTTCTCGGGAAGACACCTGGTGAAGAAACACGTTAACTTATGTATAATTTTAAATTATGTTTATGAAAAACAATCATGTTTCTCATGCCCCATGGATGATGCGGGTTTCATTGATGTTGTTGTTCATGGCATTTTCCGTCCAGTGGTCATTTGCTCAGTTGGATTTAAATGTTTCCCGAACCACTTTGGGGAAAGTCATCGAACAAATCAAGTCTCAATCCAGTTACAATTTTTTCTATGATGATAAGCTAGCTTCCTTATCTGTAGAAAATGTAAAGCTTTCCAATGCTTCGATAGAGAAAGTGTTGGATGCTGTGTTGAAAGGTAAAAACATCGCTTTCAAGATTGAGGGGGATGTCATCTATCTGTCAGAAAAGAGCCAGACTCCCCAAAACGGCTCTCAACAAGGTAAGGAACGCACCATTATCGGTACTGTATCCGATGATATGGGTCCGCTGATTGGTGTAAACGTATTGGTAAAGGGTACTACTGTAGGTGCCATTACCGATATGGACGGTAACTTTACCTTGGTTACTACCGAAGCCAATCCGGTGCTTCAGATTTCTTACATCGGCTACACCACGCAGGAAATTGCCGTAAAGGGTAACACTCCGCTGGCTGTGAAACTGGCTACAGACTCTCAGCTGATTGATGAAGTGGTGGTTACTGCCTTGGGTATTAAAAGAGCAGAAAAGGCATTGAGCTACAACGTAACTCAGGTAGACGCTGAATCGGCTTTGGCTGTGAAAGATGCTAACTTTATTAATTCTTTGAACGGTAAGGTAGCCGGTCTGAACATCAATGCTTCTTCTTCTGGTATCGGTGGTGCCAGCAAGGTAGTGATGCGTGGTTCTAGAGGTATCGAACAATCTTCCAATGCATTGTATGTAATTGATGGCATTCCTATGTATAGCTTAAGTGGAACAGGAGGTGGAACAGAATTCGATTCTCAAGGTTCTACTGAAGCTATTGCCGATCTCAACCCTGAAGATATCGAATCAATGTCAGTGCTGTCGGGTGCTGCTGCAGCTGCTTTGTATGGTAGCAATGCCTCCAACGGTGCCATCGTTATCACTACCAAGAAAGGTAAAGTAGGTCGCGTATCACTGACCGTATCTAGCAATACAGAAATGCTGAACCCCTTCGTAATGCCTGATTTCCAAAACCGTTACGGAACTTCTGGTACAGATGCCAGCTGGGGTAAAAAACTAAATGACGCCAATTACCGTGGTTACGATCCGAAAGATGATTATATGCAAACCGGTATCATCGGTACCGAAACTGTAACCTTGTCTACCGGTACAGAGAAAAACCAGACGTATTTGTCGGCTGCTGCTGTAAACTCTCGCGGTATCATCCCTAACAATAAGTACGACCGTTACAACTTTACGTTCCGCAACACTACTTCTTTCTTGGATGATAAAATGAAACTGGATGTAGGTGCACAGTACGTGATGCAGAAAGACCGTAATATGACTAATCAGGGTATTTATGCCAATCCCTTGGCTTCAGCTTATTTGTTCCCGCGTGGCAACGATTGGGATGATTATAAGATGTATGAACGTTATGACCCAGAACGTAATATTTATACACAATATTGGCCGCAGGGAGGAGGATCTTTCCGTCTGCAGAACCCGTATTGGATCAACTACCGTAATTTGCGTGAAAACGATAAGAACCGTTACATGCTAAGCGCTGGTTTGAGCTACGACATCTTAAGCTGGCTGAATGTAAGCGGACGTGTGCGTATTGATAACTCTTACAACGACTATACTCAGAAGTATTATGCTTCTACTGAAACGACCATTGCTGAAGGTTCAAACGGCTATTATGGTATTACTCGTATGCACGACAAGCAGACCTATGCAGACCTTTTGATTAACATCAACAAGAATTTTGGAGAAGATTGGAGCCTGACCGCTAATATCGGTGCTTCTTATTCAGATAACCTTTCGGAATCACTGGCAGTGAAAGGTCCTATCGCTTCCAACGGTTTGCCTAATTTCTTTTCTGTATCTCAGCTTGACAAGCAAACTACTAGACGTGAAGAAGTAGGTTATCGTGAACAGACTCAGTCGGTATTTACTTCAGCTGAAGTAGGTTATAAGAATGCTTATTACCTGACACTGACTGGCCGTAACGATTGGCCTTCTCAGTTGGCTGGTCCTAATTCTAAGCAGTCTTCTTTCTTCTATCCTTCAGTAGGTACTTCTATTTTGCTGTCTGAAATCTTCAACTTGCCGGAAAGCATCTCTTATTTGAAATTGCGTGCTTCATGGGCTTCTGTAGGTTTGCCGTTTGGTCGCTTCCTGGCTAACCCGACTTTTGAATGGGATTTTTCCACAGGTGCTTATAAGTCACAGGCTGCTTATCCGTTGTATGAATTGAAACCCGAACGTACAGAGTCTTGGGAAGTAGGTTTGACAGCTCGTTTCTTGAAATACTTCAACTTCGATGTATCGTTCTATAACACGAAGACTTATAACCAGACCGTAGACGCTCAGTTGTCTCCGACAGGTGGTTATAACAAGTTCTATGCACAGACTGGCGAAGTACGCAACCGTGGTGTGGAATTGTCGCTTGAATTCAAGAATACTTGGAATAAGTTCACTTGGAACTCTAACTACACCTTCAGTGCCAATAAGAATAAGATTCTGAGTTTGATAGATGGTTATGTAAACCCTGTTACTGGTGAAACCATTTCAAAAGAACGTTTGGAAGTAGGTGGTTTGGCCAATGCTAAATTCCTGCTGAAAGTAGGTGGCTCTTTGGGTGACCTTTATTCAGTAAAAGACTTGGTTCGCGATTCTAACAACAATATCTATGTAGACGAAGAAGGTAAGGTGGCTATTAATGAAAAGGCTGGCGACATCTTCTTGGGTTCGGTATTTCCGAAAGCCAATATGGCTTGGCGTAACGATTTCCAATACGGTAACTGGGGGCTGGGCTTCTTGCTGACTGCCCGCTTAGGTGGTGTGGTTTATTCAGCTACACAGGCTGTGTTAGACTCTTACGGTGTATCTGAAGCTTCGGCTGCTGCCCGTGATAACGGTGGTGTATGGGTGAATGGAACCGATCAGGTAGATGCCCAAAACTGGTATACAGTAGTAGGTGCTGACAGTGGTATTCCTCAATATTATACCTATAGTGCTACTAATTTGCGTCTGCAAGAAGCTTCTATCAGCTACACTATTCCTAGAGCGAAGCTGAAAAATGTAATGGATATTACCTTGTCATTGGTAGGTCGCAACTTGTGGATGATTTACAGCAAGGCTCCGTTCGATCCTGAAGCTGTGGCTAGTACAGGCAACTATTACCAAGGTATTGACTACTTCATGATGCCTAGTCTTCGCAGTGTGGGATTCAATTTGAAACTTAAATTCTAAAAAAGATACAGATGAAAAAGAATACAATATTACAGTTGGTTGCGGGTATATTTCTTTTTGGAACTACGGCTTGCACCAGCAATTTCGAAGACTATAATAAAAATCCCCATGAACCCGATACGGAGGATATGGGTGCTGACTTGTATTTGGTGAAAGCATTGGTGCTGAACCTTCAGGACTTGATGATGCCCGAGAATGAAAACTTCGCCCAGTATGTAGAATGCTTGATGGCAGGTAACTTGGGTGGCTATGCTGCTGACTCTAATCTGGGTACAGGTTGGTCTGGCCGTTATGCTACATTCAATCCTTCTGAAGCGTGGCAGGCCATTCCATTCAATGATTTTTATGAAAAATTCTATCCTACTTATTTCAACCTGACTTCTCAGAGTCAAGAAGAGTTGTACTTGAGTTTGGCGGAATTGTATCGAATTGCCGTTATGTTGCGCGTTACCGACACATATGGTCCTATCCCTTATTCTAAGGTAGGTGTGGCCAATGCCATCAAGTCGCCGTACGATTCTCAGAAGGAAGTTTACACCAAGATGTTTCAGGATTTGGATAAGGTTATCGAAGTTCTGGACAAGTATGCTGCCCAAAACTTTAGTTCCGGTGCCGATAAAATTTACGAAGGTAACACTGCTGCTTGGGTGAAATTTGCTAATTCCTTGAAGCTGCGTATGGCTATGCGTACTTGCTATGTCAGCGGATTTAATGTAGACGGTAAGTCTTCTCAGCAGCTAGCTGAAGAAGCCGTAGCCGGTGGAGTAATGACTACCGCTGCCGACGGTGCTTACCGCAAGGTAGCCGATCACAATCCGTGGCAACGCTTTATGGTAATGTGGTCTGATGCCCGCATAGCAGCCGATCTTACTTGTTACATGAATGCCTTCAATGACCCCCGTCGTGAAGCCTACTATGGTAAGAATACTTTTGCTACTGTTTCTGATGATAATTATACAGGCAATCAGAATACTTATGTAGGTTTGCGTCGCGGTATCCGTCAAGGTGAGTTTAACTCTTGGTCTCACGGTTATTCTACGATGAAGGTGACTGAAACCAGTGATATTGTAGTGTTCCGTGCTTCAGAAGTAGCTTTCCTTCGTGCTGAAGGTGCACTTCGCGGATGGAATATGGGTGGTACAGCCAAAAATTTGTATGAAGAAGGTATCCGTATTTCTTTCGAAGAAAACGGCATCTCTGAAGGGTTGAGTACATACTTGGCTAATACAAATAAGGTGTCAAATTATGTAGACCCTCTGAAAGGACAAAACGGTCAGAGTTATGATTATTCAGCTCCACTTAACACTAATGTAACGGTGGCATGGCAAGATGGTGATTTTGAGCAATCACTGGAACGCATCATCACTCAGAAGTGGATTGCCAACTTTCCTAATGGTATGGAAGCTTGGTCTGAATATCGTCGTACTGGTTATCCGAAACTCATGCCGATGGTTGCCAATGAAAGTAAGGGCGTGGTAGACGATCAGGAAGGTGCTCGACGTATGCCTTATCCGGCAAATGAATACCGTGAGAATAAAGAATATGTGGAAGCTGCTGCTATTGTATTGGGCGAAGAGTCTAACACGAAAAAAGGTGATACCATGGCCACACACGTATGGTGGGATTGTAAATAATTGGATTTAAAATGACTATTACGAATATGAAAAGAAATATTAGAAACGGCCTGTTCAAGACATCGCTTTTAGGAGTGGCATTGGTGGCCGCTACTTCTTGCTTGGATTGGACAGAAGTGGAAAGTTTGGAGTTAAATGCTCCTACCTTGGAATCTCAGAATCCAGAGCTGTATGCACAATACCTGCAATCGCTGGTGGACTTCAAGAACTCAGATCATCAGGTGGTGATTGCTTCCTTCAATAATCAGGGAGGTATACCTTCTAACCGCAGCCAGCATCTTTGCGATATGCCCGACAGCTTGGATTACATTTGCTTTGCCAATGTATTGGAAGTAAGTCAAGTGAACAAGGACGAGATGTCCGAGGTGCGTAAGAAAGGTACCAAGGTGATTGGTTTGATAGACTTCGATAAAATAGATAGCGATTGGAAGGCTATCTTGGAAGCTGAAGCCAATCAGCAGCCTGCTCCTGCCGAAGAAGGGCAGGAAGGAAGCGAGGGTGAAGACGATGTAGAGGTAGATAATGCTACTCGCTTCATTGAATTCTGCAAGGCTGAAACAACCAAAGCTCTTGATGCCTGCACCGCTTTAGGGGTAGATGGTATCGAAATGAACTTTACCGGATACGATTTGAATTCTTTGGTAGAAGAAGCTATTGCAGCTGAAACAGCCCGTCAGGGAGCATTTTTCGATTTGATTGCTGCTTGGAAAGCTGTAAATGCCGACAAAGATTTGTTGTTCAAAGGACTTCCGCAGAATGTAATGACCAAGAGCATTCTGTCTGAATGTAAATACATCATTGTATATGCTCATCATGCGGTGAATTTGTCTCAGATGTCTTACTTAGTTCACATGGGTATAGTGAAGGATGTACCTACCGATCGTTTTGTAATCGGTGTATCTACTCCGTATAAGACAGCTTCAGGAGATGCTTACGGCCAGTTTGTAGACGGAACTTCCAGTATCATCGGTGCTGCTAACTGGGCTTTGGGTATATCGGATGTGTTTACCAGAGTCGGTATCTCTGTAGATAATATCGAAAAGGATTATTTTAATGTAGCACGTATTTATCCTACATTGAAAGATGCTATCAATATCATAAGTCCAACTGTAAAATAACGATTATCTATGAAATTAAATAAATTATTATTCACTGCTGTAGCCGGCTTTGCCACTTTGCTGGTCGGTTGCCAAGAGTATGATGAAGACAAGCATCATTACGACAACCAGCTTTTTATTTCTTCTTCTATCTTTACGAAAGAAATAAAATTTAAAGCGGGCGATGACAAGCTACAGGATGGCTTGTCGGTAGCCATTGCCAAGCCGGAAGCCTATGACATCAAGGTAACAATGGAGCCTGCTCCAGAGTTATTGCCTACTTATCGCTTGGCTTATTACGATGAAAATGCCATATTGCTGCCCGAAGAATATTATTCTATGTCTGAAACTTCTACGGTGATTTCGTCGGGTGCTGTGGCCAGTGCTAAACTGCCTATCGAATTCAGTAACATCGGTAATCTGGATAGAAACGAAACGTATGTATTACCGATAACTGTGCAATCGGCCGATGGTATCGGCATTCTGCAGAGTGCTAAGAATTACTATTACGTGTTCCGCGGAGCTTCCTTGGTGAACGTGGTTTGTAACATTGCTAAGAACAGAGCTTATCCGGACTTTAATGACGATGCTAAGTTTAATAATCTCTCTCAACAGACTATGGAGGTATTGTTCAAGGCAAACGCATTTCCCAATCAGCTGAACACCTTGATGGGTATTGAAGGCCATTACTTGCTGCGTATGGGTGATGCTGGTGTACCTTCTAACCAGCTGCAGGTGGCTACTAGTAGCGGTAATTTAACCAGTACTGACTTGACATTCGAAAGCAACAAATGGTATCACGTGGCAGTTACTTTCAATCGCGGCAATATTAAGGTATACGTGAACGGTGAAGAAAAATATGCCGGTAATGTAAGTATGTCTTCAGTTGACTTGGGTGCCAAGCATCATAACGAAGAAGATGGTAGTCGTGTGTTCTGGATAGGTTATTCTTATTCTTCTGACCGCTTCTTCGATGGTGTGGTATCTGAAGTTAGAATCTGGAATAAGGAACTGACAGCCGATGAAATCAAGGCTCCTAATCATTTCTATACGGTAGATCCCGCATCAGATGGACTGCTTTCTTACTGGAAGTTTGATGATGGTGCTGGTCAGGTAGCTAAAGACTATACAGCCAACGGTTACGATTTGACTATCGAAGATGAACCTACGTGGGTACCGGTTTCTTTGCCGGAAAATTAATTCTTTAACGATTTAACATATGAATATGAAAAACAATTTAAGATATACTTTCCTGTCATTGTTGCTGTGTGGCATGGCGTTTACAGCGTGCGAGGACGATGTGACCGTGGGTCAGGAAGTGGATGAATCTCAATATGAAAATGTCACAAAATTGCAGGGGTTGCTGGTGGATCAGTCTACCAATAAGAATAGTTCTGTGATTGAGATGAGAGGTGATGTACATAGTACAGACATATCTTTCCGTTTGTCTAAATTGCCCAACAAGGGAGTGGACGTGAAGATTACCGTAGATGAAGCTTATGCTGCTGAATACAATGCTGCACATAATACTACGTATGAAGTATACCCCGCTGCCAATGTGAAAATAGCCAACGATGGTGTGTTTGTACTGGCTCCCGATGATAAGGTTACACCTAGCATCAAGGTAACGCTCAATGCGTTCGATGGCATGAAGGAAGATAAGACTTATATCGTGCCTATTACAGCTAGCTCTACTACAGAAGGTGTAAGTTTTACCAAGGAGTCTCAACATATGGTGCTGTTGATTACTGACTGCCGCAACAAGCCCAATAACTTCAAGGGCGATGGTGCTGTGACTATGGTGTTGTATTTCGAAGTAAACGATACTAATCCGCTGAATGCACTGGAATTCTTGACTGAAAGTGGTAAATATTACTTCGACCACGTGGTGCTCTTTGCTGCCAACATCAACTGGGATCCCGTGAAGAAGCGTGTATACTTGGCAAACAACCCTAACGTACAATTCTTATTGGACAACAACGAAGAATACCTACAACCGCTTCGCAGAGCTGGTATAAAGGTGATTCTGAGTATCTTGGGTAACCATGACGAGGCTGGAGTAGCTCAATTGTCGGACATGGGTGCTCGTGAGTTTGCCAAGGAACTAGCTGCTTATTGCCGTGCCTATAACTTGGACGGTGTAGCGTTTGATGATGAATATTCAGATAATCCGGATTTAAATAATCCTTGGTTTGCTCCTCAATCAGCTTATGCAGGTTCTCGCCTGATGTATGAATGTAAAAAGGCAATGCCTGAAAAAATAGTTTCTCTGTATAATTTGGGCGCTATGTATTCTGATAGACTGGAGATTGTCGACGGTGTTGATCCCGGTCAGTATTGTGACTATGCAGTAGCCGACTACGGTGGTGCTGCTAGTCCGGGTGTAGGCATGACTTTGAAGCAATGCGGTGGCATGTCAATTGAACTTCGTCGCGGTAGTGGTGATTCCAGTGAATCTACAGCAAAACGTAAAAAAGAGCAAGGATATGGTTATTACATGTTCTTTGCTTTGGATCCTTCTTTGTATAGAAGTCAAGTTGGACGTTTGCAATCAGTATGTAGAGGATTATATAATCAAGAATTGCTTTATCCTACTCATCAATATAAGAAAAACAGTACGGAGCGCATTCCTTTAAATTAATATTCGAGCTTGTTTAAATTTTATTTTCTCTTATTATGAGAACTGTTTTTGAAGATTTTTCTGTGCTGTGATAAAGAGCATAGCGAGCTATGTGACGAAGAACAGCACAGAAAAAGACTGAAAACAAACTCAGAAGAAGCAGAATAAACTCTTTCTGAATATAATTTAAACAAGCTCTTAGTGTATTTTCATAAAATAATAGTCTGATATGAAATTTTTAAACGTTTTACTGATAACATTGTTTGCAACAACGTTGTTTTGGGGTTGTTCTGACGATGATGATTCTACAGCAGGAGTGAATAGTTCGATTTCTTTGTCAACTGGAATAGTTCAGGTGGACAAAAAGGGAGGAGAAGTAAGTGTAACGGTAACTAGCTCTGGTTATTGGAGATTGGCTGGTGTGTGTGACTGGGCTCATCCGTCTGTTACTTCCGGGAAAAATGGTGATGTAGTAACTTTTACAATAGATTCCAATGAAGAGAATGTTTATCGTTGTTGTACATTCAAGTTCTTTGTTGGAGCGCAAGTAGCCCCATTGAAAATAGAATCTTATCCGGGTTATGTAATGCAACTACTTTCTGAAGAAAGCTTATCTTTCAGTAGAGATAAAGATATTCTTACGATTAAGTTAAATACAAATATAGAAGATCCTACTATTGCTTTTAGTGACGGAGGTGAGGAATGGATTACTTTCATTAAACGTGCAGAGTTTGGAGAAAAAGTATCTTTGCAATTCGAAGTTGCAGCCAATGAAACCTATAAAAATCGTTCTTCTAGAATTACACTTTCTAGTCCTTTGGTAGATAATGAGGTTATTGTTGATGTTCTGCAAAAACAGACTGATGCTATTATTACAGATCAACAGTCTATCGTGCATGATTTATCCGCTAGGACTATTTCTTTTGAAGTTAAATATAATGTCGAGAATGAAATTTCTGTAATTAAGGGCGATGACTGGATTACTAATCAGCAAATTTCCGAACCTACAGTAAGTGATGACGGTTTGTCTACAGTTACCGTTAGCTATCAGTTGGGTGAGGCTACGGTAACTCGTGGTGGTGTTATTTATATCAAGCAGAAAGATGGACCTGTCTATTGTGAAATATCTGTTATACAGAAAGATTCCGATGCAGAAATTGTAGAGATTCCTGATGAAAATCTCAGAACAGCCATTATAAATAATGGTTGGGCTATTTCTGTTGGAGGTAACAATTGTATTGTGGTAGAAGAAGGTTTGAAAGCTACATCTTTCGAAAATGATTATTATAATAAAATAGAAAATTTGAAAGGTATAGAAGCTTTTCCTAATTTGGAAAAGCTTGCTTTAGGGAATGTTTCAAACATGGTTAAATTGGATATTTCAGGCTTGCATAAAGTTAAAACTCTTACTTTTTTTACAAATCGATATGTGGCAGAGTATGATTTAGGAGATAATCCTGTTGAAAACTTTTCTTTAGGTACTTCATATTTGTATGTATCTGATATTAAGATTGTATCTTCAGTAATAGAATCTTTTAATTTGATGTTGTCTGGTTGGTATGCTGAATATGACAATGTTGAATCCATTGATGTATCTGAGTGTTCTGCGTTGAAAACATTGGATGTGCGTCGTGGTTCAAAATTGAAAACTCTCTACTTGAAGACAGGGCAGGATATTCCTAATCTGACAAAGAATGAATTTACTCAAATCGTATATAAATAATATGGATTGAACTTTATACCTAAGGGTATTTTATATATTTTGGGGCATTTGGCTGCTAATAGCCAAATGCCCCAATTTTTTTGTAGAATATCTATAGTCTTGTAGGTTGATAGTAAGCATCCGAAGAACTACTGGTTTTGAACCTTTCTATACACCAATAGCGACTGTCACTATAAACCTAATAGCTGCAGTCGCTATTGTTTTGTCGAACCTATATGTTGTAATTGAGATTAGTTGCCAGATTCTATAGCCTGTTTGGTCAACACACTTTCCGGATGTTACAACTTCCACTGATGTGGAAGCAGATTCAATAGCTCATCATGCGTTGCCTTCTTATGATAGGGTGGGTTAGCAGTTCTATCAACAATTTCTCAGATTCGCTCCCGAAGTGGGCACGGAGCCCGTTGGGGAAAAGCAGGGCTACACCCTGTGGTATCTGTTCTACCAAGGTCAGTTCTGTAGTGGATTGCTTGAAACTGATGGGAGCCAACTCCTGTTTGAGACTGTATTTTCGGCAGCACATTTTTTACGCCAGTAGGCTGTGCAATGTGTAGTTCTTCGGATGCTTACGTTTTAGTCACTATATTTTTTTGTAGAACTTATATGTTGCAGCTGTTGCAAGTACCATTGTAGTATTTTTATAAACGCCGCTGTCGTTTATATTTCTCTCTATAGTTTTTGCTGATAAACTTAGAAGCTATTTAAAAATTACACAATAATTTTGTTAAGCATGATTTTGCAAAAAGCAAGTTGAATCATAGCCTCTGCAGTATCAGCATGAAACTCGTAGTCTATCGTCAGCCTTCTGAAGTTTTCCAGCCATGCGAATGCTCTTTCAACAATCCATCGTTTCGGAATGACTTTAAACTTTGACGGGCATTCATCAGGTCTGAGAACGACTTCAAGTCCCCATTTGAATTTGTCAAATATCTAATCTGCAAGGCTTCCTCTATAGCCACCATCCGCAAGACTTTTGGCAAGACGAGGAAATTTGTAGGATAGTTTCTCCATGACTTTCGGAGCACCCTTGCTGTCATGAATATTGGCTTCATGCACAGCTACAGACATCAGAAGTCCTTGGTTATCAACGATTATATGCTGTTTTCTGCCCTTAATCTTCTTGTTGCTGTCAAGTGCTCGAACAGAATCTACATGATGTGAAGTCTTAACACTTCGTGAGTCTATGATGCCCATGTTGGGGCTTTCGTTGCGACCAGACTGGATGCGTACCATAGAGCGAAGTTTATCAAGGAGTTCTTCAATGATGTCTTCGTTTTTCCACTTGCTGCAATAGTAGTATACGCTCTCCCACGGAGCAAAATCCTTGGGAATCATGCGCTACTGACAGACTGTTTTGAGAAGATACAAAATCGCATTCATGATGTTTCTGAGAGAATGTTTTCGCTTCCTTTCTTGCGGATTTATAATTTTTTCTATAACTTGCCACTGTTTATCAGTAAGGTTAGTTGAGTATTGTTCCATAACTTTAATTGATTGGTACTCATAAAGTTAAGAATAAATATTAAATTAACCTGCTGATTTGCAATATATTAATTGTTGCTATAACATTTATTTTCAATAATTTTTAAACAGTTTCTTATGGCTTTCCCAAAAAATATTCAGGGTAACTGCACCAAAATTTTTGATTCATGATTGATAGCATCATCTTTGTCGAATAAATACTATTTCTTATTTTTCAGAAGTAACCGATCCTCGTGTGACGGGTCGTTCTCTGCACTTGTTGTCAGACATATTAATGATAGGTTTATGTACTTATCTGACAGGTGGTACCGATTATGAACGACTTGACAGACGGCGGCAGCCCACGGGATTTCGAGGTCTTGTACCCGTAATCCCGGCAATACAGATAAATAAGTGCGGCAATGTCGCACTTATCACAAAATTATTTCCGGATATATTTTG
>CAUHML010000094.1 GCA_959606905.1 uncultured Bacteroides sp.
GCGGAAAGAAGGGAAAAAGCAAGTGTGTAAGTTAATATAATACGTTTCATATCTTTATTAAATGATACTCGTTCGTTTCGTAAAATCGATAATCTCTTTTATATATCCGAAGGCCATACCTACCACAGTATCTGCCGCACCATAATAAACAGCAACACGTTCACCATCTTGCAAAGCAGCACAGGGGAATACTACATTAGGAACGTCACCCTGAAGTTCGTAAGGAGCAGCCGGACCAATCAGATATTCACGTGTACGGTAAAGAACTTTTTCCGGATGATCTTTATCCAATATGGCAGCTCCCATAGCGTAACGGAAACCATTACAAGTAGTGATTACACCATGATAGAACAGCAACCAGCCTTCATCTGTAAGGAAAGGAACTGAACCTGCACCAATCTTTGTACACTGCCAAGCGCTTTCCGGGAAAGGAGTCACTTTCATTACACAACGGTGTTCACCCCAATATTTCATATCCGGGCTATAGCTGATGTATATATCGCCAAACGGAGTATGTCCATTATCACTGGGACGACTCAACATCGCATACTTGCCATCGATCTTCTGCGGGAAAAGTACACCATTACGATTGAAAGGCAAGAAAGCATTTTCGCACTGGAAAAACTCCTTAAAGTCAAAAGTATAGGCAATACCAATCGTAGGGCCATGATAACCATTACACCAAGTCACCCAATAACGGTCTTCAATCCATGTAACACGAGGGTCGTATTTATATTCCGACTCGATCATTTCCGTGTTACCTGCTTTAAACTGAATAGGTTCATGATTGATATCCCAATGAATTCCGTCCTTACTAAAACCTGCAAAGATATTCATCTGTACAGCTTTGTTATCACAACGGAATACGCCTGCAAAACCATCCTCAAAAGGAACAACAGCACTATTGAAAATACTATTAGATGAAGGAATATGATAACGTCCGATAACTGGATTTTGTGAGTAACGCCACATAACGTCCGTACATCCGACAGGACGATCTTCCCAAGGAATTTGAATTTTATTCATAATCGTTGATTTTATATTATTTATTTTTTGAGTCATCATACGTGAAAGGTATGAAATAAGTAATCAGAAAAGCTGGAATAGTTGCAATTAACACATAGATAAAGAAATTACGATATCCTAATAAGTCACTAAGATAACCACTAACCATTCCCGGAAGCATCACTCCCAGATTCATGATTCCTGAAGCAAATGCGTAATGTGACATTTGATGTTTGCCTGGAGCAATCTGTTGCATCATAAACAACGTCAGTCCGACAAAACCAAAGCCATAACCAAAATATTCCATTGTTATACAAGTTCCGATCAGATATACATTAGTAGGCTGTGCAACTGCCAAAAAAGTATAGGCTACAAACGGAAGATTAAAAATACAGCAGAGAGTAAATAGTGTCTTTTTCAATCCGAACTTAGAGACATAAATACCTGCCAACAATGAGCCTAAAACGAAAGCAGCGGAACCAAAGATACCATTTAGCGTGCCGATCTCTGTTAACGACAGCCCTAAGCCGCCTACATCCCTTGACGCACGTAAAAACAGCGGAGCTATTTTCATGATAAAGCCTTCTGCCAAACGATATAAAATAATAAAACAGATGTAATAAAGAATATGCTTTTTAGTAAAGAAGTTAGCAATGACTGCTACCAATTCGTGCCCAACCTCCGATGCAGTTTTCTTTGTTGTTGACGGAACCTGTGTAGAAGGTAACATTTTTATATGATAAATACCGATCAGTACCATTATTGCCGCAATTACGCCGAAAATAATCATCCATGCAGATGAATATGCTCCTTTGTTAGCATCTATCGAAGCACCTTCTATTGCTCCGAAGTGCTCTGCCAATGCTCCTGCCATAGCAACTAATCCTCCATTAGCAACCAATTTGGCTACATTATAAAAAGCACCCTGCACTCCGATATATTTTGCCTGATCTTCTTTGTTCAATTCAGCCATATATACACCATCACAAGCAATATCGTGCGTTGCTCCACTAAAGGCAATCACTGCCATTGTAGAGATACTTATGGCGAAAAAGTAATCGAAAAACAAAGAAAAGGCTACTACTCCAAACAATACACCACTCAATAATTCTGTAATCAATACGAAGAATTTTTTCGTCCGATACATTTCAAGAAAAGGGCTCCACAAAAATTTCAGTGTCCAAGGCATCATAATCAGAGAAGTCCAGAATGCAATTTGCGTATCCGAAATTCCAAGATCCTTAAACATGAAAACAGAAACCAAATTAATAGCAATAAAGGGAAGTCCCATTGCAAAATAAGCAGTAGGTACCCAGCAAGCCGGGTTAATAGTTTTTCGTTGAGAAGCAGTTTTATTCTGTTGCATAAATCATAGTATATAGATGAAAAAAAACATTTTTCTGACCCATCTATATATAATACAACTAAAAGGGGGAAACTACTAACGTCTCCCCCCTACTTTTTTTATTTTATTATCACTTCGTCTATAAAGAACCACGAAGGATGGCCTACACCATAATGCCAAGTCGGACATTCTTTCGTTCCGGTGACTTCTACTTTCACATAACGAGTTTTTATCGGTTCGGCTGATTCAGCCTTGACTCCACGGAATTTTACCTCACCGGTACGTTCTTCCGGTAAATCAATCGTTTTCCAATGTGTATAATGCTCACCGTCTTCAGCATATGAATAAACCACCTTTAGAGGAAAAAGAATCCAGGCCCCTATTTGATGAAGAAAATCTGTTTCCACACTTTGTATCTCTTTTGTTTCGCCCAAATCTATAACAAATGCACCATCGGTTCCTTCCCAACCAATCCAGCTATCAACAAAGGTTGCTCCACCAAACAAACCGTCAACCAATGCGTTCTTTCCTAATGCCGCATATTTTCCGGTAGGAGGAATTAGATAAGTAACTTTTGCACCCAAAGCTAAACTTCTTTCTTTCTGCGGCATGTAACGTTCGCGATACAATTTGCAATAGTCTACCGGTGAATTGGAACGCTCATTCAATGTAGGAACTTGAAACTCTTTCACGCGTTCCTCAAAAAGGTCTAACTTCTTATTAATATCTACCAAATCTTTTTCTGTCTCTGTTCGTGCAATCTCCAGTTCTGAATACTGAATTGGCAGACGTGCCCGTTGAACTCGTTTTAAGAAATCGGGTTCTGCTGCAACAGCCTTTTCAGCCAAATCAAATAAATGATTATAACGACGCATCAAAGCAGGCTTTAACATGCCATATTTATGTGATACAGGTGAATCATATATCCACAACCTCTGTCCACTACCAATTAATGCGCCTTCCATTATCTTTATGTACTGATAAAGATATGGCGCTGCTTCCCCATAATATCCATGCAGAAAATGTTGCATCAATGAGTCTACATTAACTTCTGGATTCCACATTAACTTTGACACTAAATAAGCGCGAAGTTCTGCAAAATCTCCTCCCCTGCTCCCTGCTATTTGAGAGAAATGCATGGTGGCATGATTCTTTTTGAAAAGACGGATATTGTCCTGTAAAATATGGAAATTAGGAAATGGAGCCAGATAATTATCAAAGTTAATACCGTAATCCCACACGAAAATATTATTGGTAATCTTAGACCATCCTTCCATGGCTTTCACAAACTCTTTTCCCGAAGCATTCTCCGTCAAAGTTACTTCACGGTCACAGTCAATATCACATAACATAATATTCACATTCGGCAAAGGTTTCACATGTTTCGGAGGATTCATCGTATATAGATAAGCCAATGTGGAAAATTCTTTATCCGGAAAACGGGCAGCCAACTTATTCAGAAAAGTGATGATACTTCCTGATAATGCTCCTTCATAATCATCAATTGCCTTACAAGCATCACACGTACAATTTGTATAATTACCATCATTCTGACTTACAGACATGATATGTTTATCTGGATTTGCTTTGAAAATAGAATCAACACGTTGAGCAACAATCTCAAAAACCTCCGGATTACTCAAACACCACTGACTGGCCTTTCCCGGGTGGCGTTTTCCTTTGAAGTAAGAATAATATTCCGGATGTTCTTTCCCATAAATGGATGAAGGCAGAAGCTTATCAAAAGTATGCACCCAATAACCGGCAGCAAACACTTCATTCGGTTCCTCTAAACGATTCCACCACTTATAAATAGAGTCTGCATGAATAGCATAGCATTGTGTCTGACGGTAACGAAAGCCCGGATTCTCGACTTTATTAATTAAGGGTAAGTTCACTGTTTTTGAAGGGGTAAGAGAATATTCATTCTCTCCCCAATAATCGATACCCAAATATTGCTCCAATAAAGTAACAACTCCATATACAACACCGTTTTCTTTACCAGATATTTTTAGAATACCATCTTGAGTAGAAATAGAGAATCCATCCTCTGTTACTTCCGCTGGAGATTGACCACCAATGAGAATATCTCCTTTTCGAGGAGTTTGACTTATAACAACAGGCAGCTTACAACTGGTTACTTTTTGAATAAATGTTTGTAACAAATTTGCAGCTGTCCACGATATTTGATTATTCTCTTTCAAAATGATCCTAGAACTTGTATTCCCATTAGTTACTAACATAGTTTGAGAGAGAGACGGAAACGCCATACTAATTCCCATAAACCATAAACAGAACCGTAGAATAATAGATAATTTCATGTTTTTCTTGCTATTAAAAGTTATTATATAATAGTAATACAATCAATATGATACTATTAAACAATCAATCTTTTTCTTTTTTTATTTATTAACTTATATAATAAGTCCCACTTTATCCGAAAATACGAAAAAGTGGGACTTAAAAATTTTCAATAACCTATTAATTATTTCGCATATAGGTCAAATTCCGTAAGGCTGACCGTATTGGGACCTTGTTTCACATAATACTTTAAATAACGCGTTTCAATAGCTTTCGAAAACTTAATATATTGTGTGCCACTTCTTGAAATAGTTACAGTTCCGATAGATTTCCATTTTATTCCATCACCTGAAGTAAATACTTCTACTGCAGTCGGTGAATAACTACTAGCATAACACTTATTTCTTATTCCTGTTAATGTCTGCACCTTACCTATATCCACAGTTAGCCAATATTCTGCTCCTCCATCACGAGCTACATCAGAATTTGTTCCATCAATTAGATTTTTAGCATCTCCACGAGTCGTCGGGGCAACTTTTACAGTCCAGCCAGAACGATCGGCAATCAAAGTACCTTCAGCCGGTTGCCCGGACTCTACATTGACATGAATATTTTGAATTTTCACATAAACTACTCCTCTGTTAGAGCTAAGTGCATCTAAGTTATTACCTTCTATAGAAGATATGGTAACTGGCAACAAATATCCCCCTTCTGTAGTCAACGATCCTACATTTAATAGCTCTATTTTTATAGAATCTCCAGATACACTTTCTCCATTTTCAATAGTAACAGTTTTATTGGTGAAAGAATAATTTTCAGCAGGTAATATGTTATATTCCGTATCATTAGCTTTATTGTAAGCACTTACTAGATTATCATCACTATCGGCTGTTATTTTCACATCTTTCGATAATCTCTCCGTGGCACATGCAACAAACCGATAATTAGGTTGTAACTCATTTACGACCACTGAATTATCTTTCAAAATCACTGACAACGATGCTTCATAAGAATCTACCGGAAAAACTTTCGTAGAAAGATAAAACTTAGAATTTACAGTAACTTCGTCATCATCGTCACAAGAGATGCACAGTGGTGATGCCATTAATGACATCACTACTGTTTTCCATATTATATTTTTCAATCTCATAATTACATCATTTGAATATTATATTATTTACCATCTGATCTAATGCCATCTACCCATCTGACAACTCCATTAGGCGCCGTGGCTTTATTTCCATGACCAGTTGCGTCTTTAAACTCGGTTCCTGCCCCTTCATTCAATTTCCAATAAGCCTCCAAGCCATCCGTACCCGGATTTATCGCAAACATATTATTCTGAATCTGCGACTGTGAAATAGCAGTAGTCCAAAAACGTACTTCGCTAACTATAGCATCTGTAACCATCCAATCACCATTGCATATACCAAAACTATTCTTAACAAGACGCAAAGGTTTTCTTGGAAGATCTAATGTTGCATCAATATTTCCATTTACATAAATAGTCAATTTCACTCCATCACAAACAAATGCTAAATGATACCATTGATTATTTTTAAACTTAGTAGCAGCATTTACTTGAGTACCTTGTGTTTTTATCTGCAAAATATTACCAGGAATCGGGCCATCACCGAAACGGATATAAATTTCACCATCTTCTGCGATACCATTACCTGGACCTGCAGAAAATATTGCTTGATTCTGATAGCTAGGAGGACCAGGATAACCAACTCCAGGAGTCACCCCATCCCCAAGTTCGCTCATATTAATACGCATTTCAAGTGACCATTGAGTTACTGTATAATCCTGACGCATTTCCATAGTAATTGGTTTTGTACCCGTCAACACTGGTGCAGAGGTTATAATAACCTGATCCATGATATAAATCATCACATCTGCACCTTCCAAAGTTTGTTGCCCACCTGATACAGCAGTAATAGCAACCGGTAGTGCAAATTTATCACCAGAATCAAGCATTTCCTTTGTCAACGGATCAATTGTTACTTTAACAGTAGGAGCCACTAATTCTCCTTTTTTTATAACCACTGTCTTTTGATCAAAAGAATATGAACCTTCTGGCATAGATTTATAGTTCGTACCACTTTTTGTATTATATACTTCCAACGATTTCGGACTTAGTCCCAAAGTAACTTCTATATCTTCTGTTGCAATTTGTCCCGACCGCGGAGTCACAGTGACAACACTACCCTCTTCGGCTACTGTTACCTTTTTGGACTCATAAGACAAACTACTGGATTCAGCTAAATAAATTCTACTGCCGATAGTATCATACTTTGCATCTTCACAACTTGCTATAATTGCACAAAGCAATATGGCAAAGGCGAACATTATTGTATTTTTATTTTTTACCAGATATCTCATAATTATTATATCTTTAAATTTATTATTTTACCGGTGGATTCATAATGCGGATAGCATTACGCAAATAAGGATAAGATTCTTCTGTACCATCAATTGTATATTCATACTCCATATGATAAGTTCCGACCCCTCCTTTTACACATTTTTTCCCGTTAATAATAGGTGTCCAACGTGCCATACCTTCCAATGACTTCATTTTATTTCCATATCGATCAGTGAAATCAGCCCCACCAGACAAAGCCCATTTTTCAAAGTTTTCAGTTACAATATATTTCTTAGCAACTTCTTCTGCAGTCAAATGCCCATCAAAGTTTCTTATTGTAGAGTTTAAACGGCTATCCAAATGGTCACGTCCAGTATTATCTCCTGGAGAATCATAAGCCTGCACTATAAAATAATTAAAATAAGGACCTGACTCCGATACAATACTTTGTGGCTCACCGTCAATTACTAATAGCCTGTCTGTACCCGATTTTGGTCCGATTCTTTCTCCCAAGGTCTGAATGAACAACAACATATTCTCATCACTTCCACTCATGTTACCTCGATGACCAAAATTAGGCTCATAGTCAATATCAAAGCCATCATATCCATATTTATCAATACTATCACATATTGCATGGGCATATTTCTTTATAGCTTCTTCCTTATTCTCATTCCATCCCCAGAATTCCAGATAATTATCTTTATATTCCTCGGGAGTCAATTGGTCACCGATATTTTGAACAATAAAACACATCAAAGCTTTAGTCCCTTTTACATTTTGTACATAACGCAAATCTTTTGTTTGCGCTTCTGTCAAATTTCTCCAGTTACCCCAAATAGAAACAAAATCCACACTATCAGGAAGTCCGGCTAAACATTTTTCTAAAGTAGCTCCATTTCCGGTCCAATTACCAAACCATCCGAAAGCAACCGGATGATCTGTTTTCTTATAAGCGCGAAGCTGGGCATAGTATTCTTCCGGAAGTGACGACTGAGTCATATCTTCCTGGAATTTTGGTTCCATGTCTGTCCAATCATCACACGCTGTATTCGCAACCGTTATGCCAAATAACAACATTATAAAATAGAATATCTTTCTCATACTATTTATATTAATATAGATTATACTATTATTCACTTATCCCTACGCTGCCACCAAACCTTAGTCTGATAATTATCAGCACCACCCAATTTACTTACAGCAGCATTTACATTAGCAGCATTACGAATATATTCCGATGGTGGGAACGGAATACGATTAGCGGAAGGAAGATTGGTTACATTTCCATTCAATAACGGGAAAAAACGCGGATACCCAGTACGACGATACTCGCTCCATGCTTCTTGTCCCAAAGGCCACATTGCAATCCATTTTTGGGTTATTAATCTTTCCAGTTTTTCTTCCTCACCAGCATCATCTTTCCATTTGATAGTTATAGAACTAATAGCACTTTCATTCCCCTTATTCTCATTAGGATCTACATAATCAGCCTGAGTACTTGATTCATCATTCAGGTATTGGTCAATACCATCCGATACTCCCCATTGTGCAAAAGAAAGTCTGATAGCTGATTCATACAAATCTTTCACCGTTTCTCCTTTTACATCCCATCCTAACATTGCCGCTTCAGCTTTATTAAAAGCTGTTTCAGCTGCACTCATCCATAAAGTACGATCCATCTCTCCAACATTTATTCTAGAGAAAGTCGGTCCGGTAATATCATTACCATAAGACAAACCTGCGCGCATACCCACATAATCATCATCTCCTTTATCGCTCGTTTTCTTTTTAAAATATTTCGACATACGTGGATCGTTGTATCCTTTCATATAAGATGTAATATCGGCAGAGACACATTGGTCAGGCCATTGCACTAATACCGTATACAATTGATTTTTAGTGCCTAAAGAAGTTGCGTTATCTTCATTGGAAGTAATTACCCCTATAGAATGGTTAATAGCTTCCTCCGCCATCTGTCTGGCATATTCACGATCTGCAAAACGAATACGAATGGCCATACGTAGTTTCAGTGAATTTGCAAATTTCACCCATTTCTCAAAATCACCGTCATAAACTTTATCATACTTAGCCATCGTTCTGTTGTTTGGATTTTCGGTCACATAAACAGTCATTACATTAATTGCATCAGTCAGATCAGTAAACATTGCATGATATGCTTCCTCCATTGTATCGTAAGGAGTCGAAAGTTTATCACTTGAAATTTGGGAATAAGGAAGTGCCCCATACATATCAAGCATACGATGCATTGTCGCAATTCTTAGGATCTGTGCCCATGCAAAGTTAACCCCTGTCCCTTGGGTTACATTCTTTATTTTATTCCATGCACCATACGTCAATACCATTACATTATCATCTGCAAACTGCCAGTTTAACCAGTTCTCGGGTGCGTTATATGTAGCAAAATTTGCCCCTTTAAACTTATCTGTTGCCATTACTTGATAACGTCCATAGCAGTCACCAATCAAGGATTCATTGGTATTATAAATGTTTTCAGTAGCTATGGGATATGCATAATCACATAAAGTCAAGAAGAAAGCATTGGCAGCAAATCCATCTCGTCCAAGTTCTTCTTCCGAAACTTTTCCCAACGGATCATTCAAGCTATTATCCATGCATCCTTGTAACATTGGAGTTCCAACAAGCATACAGCCTGCAATAGAAATCTGCGTTATGAATTTATATATTTTCATTTGGTTATTCTTTTATCGTTAAAACTGTATTTTTACATTAAATCCCCAACTTCTCAAACTTGGTTGCATAAAGTAATCAACACCTTGATAATAAGTACCAGTAGAAGCGGTAGCTTCCGGATCAAATGGTGCTTTATTATAAATCATCCACAAGTTGTGACCTGTTATTGACAAACTAAGATTACATTTGTTATTAAACCATTTGGCTGGAAGTGAATAGCCCACCGATAACTCTTGTAAACGAACATTAGTAGCACTATATACATAGTTAGACATCAATCCACTTATTCCACCCACTTCTGTATAATAAGTCTGGGGATCCACTTTTCCATTATTTACAGGAACACCTTCATTATCACGTGCTAAAGCTGTGACCTTAGATACTCCGAACTGATCCATTACAGCTTGTGTTGGTGAGATAACAATACCTCCAAAGCGGGCAGCAAGCATGAATCCCAAGCTAATGCCTTTATAAGAGAAATCATTTCTAAAGCCTAAATTGCTCTTAGGCAATACAGAGCCAATATGAATAAACTCATCCGAATTCTTTATATCCTCTTTTTTCACATTCTGGCTCGCTTTATCAATAAATACATTTCCTTCGTTATCACGTTTCAAACGATTAGTGACATACATGTCTCCCATGCTTCCTCCTTTACGAAGAATAACTTTAGCCGATCCAATGCCACCTTTATCTATCTCACTCAAACTATAGTGATTACCTTCATCATCCACTGCATCATCCAAGAGTTCTACAATCTTATTTTTATTAAAACTAAAAGTCAAATTTGAATTCCACGAGAAATCTCCCCATGATTTATTGTACCCTAAAGAAAATTCCATACCTTTATTCTCAATATTACCAGACTGCGCATACATAGTCGCATATACAGCGGTTCCTGATAAAGGAACTTGGAATGTTTGTTTGCGAGTATTAGCCTTATACCAGGTAACTTCCAAACTTAAACTATTATTAAAGAATTTGGCATTCAAACCAGCTTCCCAAGAATTAGTACGTTCAGGATAAAGTTTAGGCAAAGGACGATAAGTTTGTAATTTCCATTGACTAGTCGCAGGGTCCCACTCATACGTTTTGTTGGAAGAAAGATTCTTAGGAATAGGAGCACCTACTGAAGCAAATGAGCCGCGTACTTTCAAATAAGTAATAGCTTTGGGTAATTTTACCATTTCGGAAATAACTCCTGAAAGCCCTATTGATGGATAAAAGAAAGATGATTGTTCTGTATTAATCAATGCTGAATCCCAATCATTACGCCCGGTTAAAGTCATATATAACATACTCTTCCAGCCAATTTCCGCACTAGCAAAAATAGAGTTGGTACGTTGTTTATATCCACTTTCTATAGGATAAGTATCTTTATCCAAGGTAGTAGTCATATTATATAGACTAAAAACATTAGACATATCTTTCAAACCACCTTGGAATCCTCTTTCGTCATAATAAGTTTGAGTAAAACTACCGCCAATATTAGCACTTAAACTTAAGTCACCAAAGCGTTTATTAATATTAGCCATCACGTCTGCATAAGCCTGTCTATCGTCAGCTTTATAGTACTTATAGAATCCATAAATAGAACTATTAGTAAAGTAAAGGTCAGTAGAAGCATTTCTTTTATCTGAATAATCATTGGTTGCATTATCAATGCGGACACGCCCTGTCACATCAAGCCAATCTAAAATTTCATATTTTAAACTGGCATTAGCCATGTAGCGTTGTTTTTTCATACCATGGTTCATCTCATTAGCCACCCAATATGGATTATTTTTCATACTGTATCCAGGGTCCCCCCATCCCCAGTTCTGTACATCTATCTTACGAGTTGTGTCATACGTTTTATACATCCTCACAGCTTCAAAGTTTTCGCCACGCGGGAATAGATATACGGCTGGTAGTGGATTGAAATATTCACCTTGTGCCATTAGATTAAGATCTTCTTGAATAATATAGCTAAAACCCACATCTAATGTCATTTTATCCTTCAGGAATTTTGTTGTATTTCTGAAGGTAAAATTGTAACGGTCATATTTGCTATTTTGAATGATACCAGTTGCATTAGTAGTACCTACAGACAGATAAGTTTGATTCTTTTCATTACCAACAGATAAAGAAACGTTATTCTGAATATTAGTACCTGTATTGAAAAAATCTTTTGGCTCATAAGTTCCGAAAAGGGAAGACGCTTTATCTCCCCATGAAGCAAAGGAACCTGCGCGGTTTATATAAGAATTTTGGAATTCAGGCATTATAAAAGGATTGGAAAAAGTAGAATTATTAGAAATAATAATTCGTGCCTTACCTTCTTTTCCCTTCTTTGTAGTAATTAAAATTACACCAGACGCTGCATTAGAGCCATACAAGGCCGCAGCAGCAGGTCCACTTAATACAGACATGCTTTCAATATCTTCCGGATTGATATCAGATATACCCTCTCCTCTCGGTTGGGCTGAATATTGTCCGTTAGTGTCACCTTTATTTGTATTAAAAATAGGAACACCATCAATTACATATAAAGCATTATTGTCTGAAGATATAGATTTGGTACCACGCATAACTACACGCGTAGCCCCTCCAACACCGGATGAAGATGCATTGATATTAACACCAGCCACCTTTCCAGCCAGTGAGTTCATAAAATTGGCACTTTTTACAGTTGTCAATTCATCACCTTTTACTTCTTGCACATTATAGCTTAATGCTTTAGTTGCGCGCTTGATACCTAATGCAGTAACGACTACTTCGTCCAACACCTGCGTATCTTCTCCTAAAGTAACCTTCAAGGGTTGTGCACTAGTAAGCGTGATTGCTTGGGAG
>CAUHML010000095.1 GCA_959606905.1 uncultured Bacteroides sp.
AGGGAAAGAATTAACAGGATAATTTTGTTTTTATCGAAGGTTTATTGCTAACTTTGCTCTACCATCGTAATATGGATGAAAAGCACAACCGATATACAAATGAGCAAAATGCCTGGAAATTCTTTTAATGATATCTATACCTCTTATTATAAGAAGTCTTTTTTCTTTGCCAAATCATACGTTCATAATGATTTGGCGGCAGAAGATATTGCCTCCGAGGCATTAATAAAGTTGTGGGAAAAGTTGAAGGCCGAGCCTGTTGAAGAGAAATATATCTTACCATTGTTACTGACAATTTTGAAGAACAAGGCTTTGGACTATCTAAAGCACGAGGAGGTAAAACGCAGTGCTTTTGAAGTGATGGCCGACTGGCAACAACAGGAATTGTCTATCCGTATGTCTGCCTTGGAAGCGTGCAATCCTGATGAGATTTTTTCGGAAGAAGTGGAAAAAATCATCAGTGCTACTTTAAGTACCTTGTCGGAACAGACGCGACGGGCATTTATTTTGAGCCGTTTTGAAAATAAACCCAATAAAGAGATTGCCGAAGAGATGGAAATCTCTATAAAGGGGGTGGAATATCATATATCAAAAGCATTGAAAGTACTGCGGGTGACTTTAAAAGATTATCTTCCTTTATTTTATTTCTTCTTTTATTATTAAGCCTGACCGGATGGGGATACGGATGTTTTTGAGGACAAAAATGATTTTTTTATATTTTTCTTCATTTTCTTTTAGGGTAGTTTCTTCTTGAGTCGTTTCTAATAAAACAGCATAGAATATGAATCCTGAATTATTGCAAAAATATATAGCCGGAAATGCTACTGAAGCCGAAAAGCAGCGTGTGACCGAATGGATACAGGAAAATCCTGAGAACATGCGTGAATATATGGCACAACGGAAGTTGCATGACATGGCATTGTGGCGTACGGAACCTGTGGCGGAGGAGAATAGCCGGGAAAGGAAACATTTCTCGTTACGCGGAGTATGTATGGAAGCTGCCAAGATAGCAGCGGTATTGGCGATCGTCTTGTTGGGTACACATTATTGGACAGGAAAACATCAGGTACCGGAAGACAAAACATGGCAGTCTATTTATGTGCCGGCGGGCCAACGGGCAGAATTGATGTTGGCGGATGGTACGAAGGTTTGGTTGAACTCACGCAGTACCTTGACTTTCCCGGGAAGTTTCAAAGGGAATATCCGAAATGTGAAATTGGATGGTGAGGGTTACTTTGCGGTGACAAAGAATGTGGAACAGCCTTTTATTGTAGAAACGAACAAATGTAATGTGAAGGTGCTGGGTACAGAGTTCAATGTAATGGCTTATGCAGCGGATAGCGTATGGGAAACTTCTTTGTTGGAAGGTGCTGTAGAAATTTTAGTGCCCGGTTCGAATAACAGTGGAATGAGGCTGGAACCGAACATGATGGCCAGCTTGAAAGGCAACAGACTGGTGAAAGGACGCATCAAGGAGGCCGATTATTTTTTGTGGCGTGAGGGCTTGCTTTGTTTCAATGATATATCCGTACGTGATATGATAGAGAAACTGAAACTGTATTATGGGGTGGATATTGTAGTAAATAATACCCGGATTCTAAAGAACCGTTATACAGGTAAATTCCGCACGAAAGATGGGGTGGAACACGTACTGAAAGTTTTGAAACTCAATAATAAGTTTACTTATACAAAGAATGATGAGACAAATGTGATAACAATTAATTAACCCTTAAAAAAGAATATGCCTATGAAATAACACACCTGGTCTAAAAAGGAAATGGGATAGTGCTGCAACACCATCCCATGGAATGTCAATGACTCATTGACAATTTTTTCTCAAATAATCTTAAGTTGAACCTAAAATTAGTAATGCAAATATATGAAAAATATTTTGTATCAGGAATCTATTGTAGAAATTAAACATTTATTCCGTATGATGAGAAACACACTCTTAGCTCTGTTTGTCTTTGCCGGAACAGCCTTTGCCACTGAGTCTTATTCTCAGACAATGAAGGTGACTGTTGTGGCGGATAACGTGTCAACAGGCAAGGTAATCAGTGAAATAGAAAAACAGACAGATTATCTGTTTGTGTATAATGTGAACGAGGTGAATCTGAAGCGCAATGTGAAGGTGAATGCGCAGAACAAATCTGTAGCCGAAGTGTTGAATAAGGTTTTTGAAGGTACTGATATTTATTATGCCATGGAGGGTAAGAATATCATGCTGATGAGCAAGGCGAAAGACGGGGAAGCTGTCCAACAGGCAAATAAAGTGACAGGTATTGTGAAAGATGCGAATGGCGAGCCGGTAATCGGTGCCAATGTAACAGTGAAAGGTCAGTCAATAGGTACGATAACAGATATAGATGGGCGGTTTGTGTTGGATGCCCCGAAAGATGCCGTTTTACAGATTACGTATATCGGGTATGTTTCTCAAGAAGTGAAAGTTTTTGGAAAGAAAGAACTTAATGTAGTATTGAAGGAGGATACAGAAACTCTTGATGAAGTGGTGGTGGTTGGATTTGGTACGCAAAAGAAAGTGAATCTGACAGGAGCTGTAGGACTTGCTACTGCTAAAGAATTAGAATCTCGTCCTGTGACTTCAGCTACACAAGCCTTACAAGGATTGGTACCTGGTTTGCAGATATCAACAAGTACGGGTGAACTGGACAAGACCGCAGATATCAGTATCCGTGGTACAGGAACTATTGGTGAGGGTTCCAGCGGTGCACCTCTTATTCTAATTGATGGAATGGAAGGAGATTTGAATACAGTCAATCCTCAAGACATAGAAAATATTTCTGTATTGAAAGATGCTGCCGCATCATCCATCTATGGTTCCCGTGCCCCCTTCGGCGTAATTCTGGTGACTACCAAATCGGGCAAAAAAGGAAAGACTTCTGTAAACTATAACAATAGCTTCCGTATATCTACTCCTGTAAATATGCCGAAGATGATGGATTCCTACACTTTTGCAAACTTTATGAACGCCGGTTCGCTTAATCAGGGTGGTGGGCTTATCTTTACAGAAGACCTGATGCAGGATATGCTGGATTGGCAAGCTGCCGGAGGTGGAAGCACGGGGGGAGTAAAAGCTTCATCCAACGGTCAATGGGGTAAACCAGACTATGATCCATTTACAACAGCTTGGGCTAATACAAATTGGTATGATGAAGTTTACAAATCTTCAAGTTTTTCTCAAGAACATAACGTTAGTCTAAATGGAGGAAGTGATATTGTAGCTTATTATGCTTCTTTCAATTATTTGGATCAAGGAGGACTTTTGAAAGCTGGTGACGATGGACTTCATCGTTACAATGTAACAGCTAAAATCAATGCTGATTTGACTCAATGGTTAAAATTCAATTACAGTACCCGTTTTACTCGTAATGATGTATGGCGTCCTACCAGTTTCAACAGTTCTTTTTATGACCAGTTAGGAAGAGCTACTTGGCCCAATATGCCCGTAAAAGATCCCAATGGCTATTATACCAATAATGGTTGGACTAATCCAGTCCAAAATCTTGTTGAAGGTGGAAAACGTAATGCACAAACAGACCGTCTTTATCAACAAGCGTCTTTAGTAATTGAACCGATCAAAAATTGGATTACACATGTGGAGTTTAATTACAGTATAATGAACTCATCGGTAAAAGAAACTTCAATTCCTACTTATAATCATGATGTGGAAGGCAATTTAATAGATACTCATGGTACGTCTTATCTTTATCAAGATCAGACTAAAGAGAACTATCTGAACCTAAATATTTATAGTGAGTATTCCCAATCTTTTAATAATGCCCATAATGCAAAAGTTATGCTTGGCTTCCAGACAGAAGATATGAAACAGGAATTTTCTTCTACAAAAAAGTATGGTGTAATGATGGGGGGGATGCCTTATTTTGATGTCACAACCGGATTGGACGGACAAGGTAACCCCAAAGCGACAGAAGCGGGTGGAAATGGGAAAAGATGGAAAACGGCAGGTTTCTTCGGTCGCTTGAATTACGATTACCTGGGACGTTATTTGGCGGAAATCAATATGCGATATGACGGTTCTTCCCGTTTCCGTCGAGGAAGTCGCTGGCAATGGTCTCCTTCATTCTCTTTAGGCTGGAACATCGCTCAGGAAAAATTCTGGGAGTCGCTGACAGATATAGCCAACACATTAAAATTGCGTGTTTCTTACGGTGAATTGGGCAACCAGAATACTACAGCATGGTATCCTACCTATCGTGATATGATACTGAAGTCTTCTAATGGAACATGGTTGCAAGATGGAGTGAAGCCTAATACAGCAGAGCCGGGAAATTTGGTCAGCAATTCTTTGACTTGGGAAAAGGTTCGTACTTGGGATATCGGTTTTGATTATGGCTTTCTCAGTAATCGTTTGACAGGTAGTTTTGATTACTATATTCGTTATACGGATGGTATGGTAGGGCCTGCACCTGAACTCCCATCTATTTTGGGTACATCTGCTCCTAAAACCAACAATTGTAATTTAAGAACGAATGGATGGGAACTATCTATTGGATGGAGAGACCGTTTGAAAAACGGGTTTGGATATAGTGCTAATTTAACTCTTTCCGATGCTAAAACAATTGTTACCAGCTATCCGAGCAACGCAACAAATACTATCGGTTTGAACAAATACGTTGAAGGACGCGAAGTGGGCGAGATTTGGGGATTGGAAACAATAGGAATAGCAAAATCTGAAAATGAAATGCAAGCCCATCTCCTTTCCCTTCCTAATGGAGGACAGGATGCGATTGGTTCCAAATGGTCTGCCGGTGATATTATGTATCGTGATTTGAATGAAGATGGAAAAATATCTAAAAGTGCGGGTACATTGGATGATCATGGAGATTTGAAAGTAATAGGCAATAGTACTCCTAGATATTTCTTTGGTATTGACTTGAATGCTGATTGGAAAGGATTCGACATACGTTTATTCTTTCAAGGTGTAATGAAGCGTGATTTTTGGGGTACAAATAATTTCTGTGGTTATTTGTTTGGTGCTTATGGAACTCAAAGTATGTGGGGGGCTCGTGGACTTAAGGAACATGAGGATTATTTTCGTGCAGAGGATATAGGATTGTCAGGTCATACCATTCCTGCAAATCTTGACGCTTATTATCCTCGTCCTATTTTCTCCGAAGGAGGTAAGAACCAAGAAATTCAGACACGTTATTTGCAAGATGCATCCTATATCCGTTTAAAAAATTTCCAATTAGGTTATACTTTCCCAGCAAAATGGATGAAAAGTATGGGTTTGACCAAATGCCGTGTGTTTGTTTCCGGAGAAAATCTTTGGACCGGAACATCATTGTCTTCTTTGTTTGATCCGGAAACAATTAGTGGCGGTAATGGTGGTAATGCTTATCCGTTATCAAGCACCTGGTCTTTTGGCTTAAGTTTAACACTTTAATAATACGTATACAATGAAAACAAAACATATATTCTTATCTGTACTAATCGCTTCGGCAGGATTTGCATTTACTGCTTGCGATGACTATTTGGATGAAGTACCTGAAGCATCTATTTCCCCGGAAGTATATTTTACAGAGGCAACCCATATTCAAGCCTCTGCAGATAATTTGTACTCTGATATTCTTCCCTCTCACGGAACTGGAAATACATACGGCATCTACAAAGATGATGCAACAACGGACAATCAAATAGAAGTTACAGCTCCCAATCGTTTTACTTCCACTTTGTGGAAAGTGGACAATGCGGAAAACAGTAATTGGAACTTCGATAAAATATACAAGATCAATTTTGTATTATCGAATGTGTTGCCCAAATTTGGGGATAATAATGCTAATGGGAACGACCTGAGCGGTAATGCCAATACCATCAATGGTGACCTTAACAGCATAAAACACTATATCGGTGAATTATTTTTCCTACGTGCTTGTGAATACTTTAAACGTTATCAGTTGTTTGGAGATTTTCCCATAATTATCTACCCATTGCCAGATGACAAAGAAGCATTGAGTGAAGCCAGTAAACGATCACCACGCAATGAGGTGGCTCGCTTTATTCTAAGTGATTTGGATAAAGCTATTACTTTATTAAAAGCTAAAAACATGCCGACGACTAGAATTAATGCGGATGCTGCCATTTTATTAAAGTCGCGCGTAGCTCTATTTGAAGGTACTTGGTTGAAATATTTTAAGAATACGGCTTTTGTACCCAATGGTAACGGTTGGCCTGGCAAGGCAAAAGATTACAATTCCACTTATCAATATCCCAGCGGGAATATTGATAGTGAGATAGATTATTTCTTAGAAATCGCCATGACAGCTTCTAAAGATATCGCAGAACGCTACAAAAATAAGCTTACAGAAAATACAGGTACCCTGCAACAGTCAACTAGCGAAGCTGCAAACCCCTATTTTGACATGTTTGCTCAAGAAGATTTATCTTCTGTCGATGAAGTTTTGTTATGGCGCAGATACGCTTATAACTTAGTACACCACAACGTAAATGTCTATGCTAGCTGGGGAAACAATGGCGTAGGCGTCACCCGTAGCTTTGTGAATAACTTTTTGATGGCTGACGGCACTCCTGTTTATACCCACGGTGATTATATGAACGGAGACGGATATTATATGGGAGACAAAACCATACACGACGTTCGTCAAAACAGAGACTGCCGATTGGTTATCTTTCTGAAAGACCCCGGACAACATAACATCTTAATAAAAGATGTGGTTGGTGAGACAGCCAATGTTGAAGAAACTTATCCATTGATTACCATTACAGATGGTGCCCGTCGTTATGTAACTGGGTATGCTTTACGCAAAGGAGGAGCTTTCCATCAGAAATATTATTCCAATTCAAAAGGATATACCGCCTCTATTGCTTATCGTGCGACAGAAGCCTTGTTGAATTACATGGAAGCCAGTTATGAAAAGAATGGTACTTTGGACGGAACAGCAACCGAATATTGGAAAATTATTCGCCGTCGTTCTCATGTAGATGAGGATTTTCAAAAGACCATTGCTTTAACGGATATGAGTAAAGAGGCTGAAAATGATTGGGGAGCGTATTCCGGTGGTAAATTAATAGACGCAACTCTCTATAATATACGTCGTGAGCGCCGATGTGAATTTATGGCGGATGGGCTTCGTTATATGGACTTATGCCGTTGGCGTGCTATGGACCAGTTGATTGAACAACCTTATATACCGGAAGGTTTCCATTTATGGAACACTCCTATGCAGACTTGGTATGCAGATTTGCTATATGATGGATCAGACGCTTCCAATGTTTCTTCACCTAATGTCAGCGAATACTTGCGCCCTTACCAGAAGAATTCTAAACAGACCTGTTATAATGGTTTTACTTGGCGTATGGCTCATTATCTACATCCCATTATGGTCAAGCAGTTTTTGATCACCGCCCCCGATAACAAAACAGTAGAGAATTCTCCTCTCTATCAAAATCCATATTGGCCTATAGTACCGGATATGCCTGCTGAAAAATAAGTTTCAGGGCATTCTAATATCTTATGATTGGAATGCCCTGATAACTTGATATCATACGACTGATAAGAAAAGAGTAGCCATTGTATGTGTTTTTTGTACGATAATACAGGTATTGCAACTAAATTCCATGTCTGCAACTCTTTATAATTCCGATATTTGCATAATAAACGAGCCGACACAAATCGGTGTTCATTCTTTATAATAATGTATCAAATGAAAAACATCATTATCGCTTTCTTCTTGATGCTTGCTCCTGTCGGAGTAACAGCCCAATATCAGAAAGCACAGGAAAAAGCTCCTCTGGTCAATGTACCTTTGGAAAATTTTGCATCACAGCAGAAAGTCCTTTTTAACTTTGGCTGGAAATTCCAGTTGGTTACAAACGAGAATAAAAATACCGATTTCGCCTCACCTGTCTTGGATGACTCTTCCTGGCGTACACTGGACCTTCCTCATGATTTCCAGTTCGAACAACCTTGGACTGAAAATGGTGGAGGTGCACGCGGATTTAAACCCATGTGCGAAGGATGGTACCGCAAGTCTTTCCCTACCGATCCGTCGTGGAAAGGGAAACGGGTGGTTCTGGATTTCGGAGGTATCATTTATCTGGGCGATGTCTATCTGAACGGTACAAAAATAGCCTCGACAGATTATGGATATGTGGGGCTTGAAGCGGACCTTACCCCTTTTCTACGTCACGACGGAGAAAACGTGGTAGCCGTTTATGCCTCCACCGGTCCCAAGAAAGGCTCACGCTGGTACACGGGAGGCGGTCTGTTCCGTGATGTGTATCTGCAGGTGCAGAATCCCACACACATCGCCCGCCACGGGGTGTATATCACCACCCCCGAAGTTTCCTCCTCCCGAGCAACGGTAGCCGTACAGGTTGAGGTGGACGGCTGGCAGAAGCATGATGTACGGATACGGACCACCCTCCGCAATCCGAAAGGTGTCATAGTGGGCTCCGTGCAATCCGGTATGCCCGAACATACGCACCAGACCTGCACGGAAGTGAAGTTACCGGCGCTTACTCTGGAGAATCCGCAACTTTGGTCATGTGAGTCCCCACAGCTCTACAATGCCGAAGTGGTGGTGACGGCAGACGGTATGGTGGTGGACAGCCTGACCGAACAGTTCGGTATCCGCAGTCTGGAATTCTCACCGGAGTTCGGCTTCAAACTCAACGGGAAGAAGATATTCCTGCAGGGCAATGCCAACCATCATGATCTGGGTGCACTGGGAGCCACCTGTTACGACAAGGCCATCGAACGCATGATGCTGCAACTCAAATCCTTCGGTTACAACTGTATCCGCTGCTCACATAATCCGTACAGTGACAGTTTTGCCCGCATTGCAGACCGTGTGGGGATACTGGTGGTGGACGAACTGACGGACAAATGGAGTGACAATGACTATTGGGGCGGACGCCAGCCATTCACCCATATCTGGCACAAACTGATTACAGAATGGATCAAACGCGACCGTAACCGTCCGTCCATCATTTTGTGGAGCTTGGGAAACGAACTTCAGATTCGTGAAGGATGGGCAGGTTTCGAAGGAACCAACGACTGGGGAATCACTACCTATAACATATTCAACCAGCTGGTAAAGAGATGGGATCATACACGTCTCACCACTGTAGCCATGTTCCCCGCCCGTGCGGGAGCTATAACCCGGCACGACAAGGAGTTCAACGACTATTTAGTACCGCCTGAACTGGCTTGTGCCACAGAAGTGGCATCGTTCAATTACCAGTCGGACAAATATGACGCTTATTTGAAATACCGGCCGGACCTTATCCTGTTCCAGAGTGAGGCTGAAACCAGCAACTTGTTGCAGCCTTATTATAATATGGATAAAGAGCGGATGGTCGGTATCGCCTATTGGGGTTCGGTCGAGTATTGGGGGGAATCCAATAAATGGCCTAAGAAAGGGTGGAACTACTCCTTCTTTGAGCATACCATGCGCCCCTATCCCCAGGCCTATCTTATTAAAACGGCTTTCATGCCGGAGATTCCTGAAGTACATATCGGAGTGGTCGATGCGGCGGGAGCGGAAAGCGTCAGTTGGAATGATGTGATAGTGGGGCGCATGGCGCTGAACGAGTGCTGGAATCATACTCCGGGCAGCAGACGGTCACTCTTCACCTTCACTAATGCACATTCTGTAGAGTTGTTGGTAAACGGTCAGAGCATGGGAATTCAAAAAAACGATACGACACGGGCAAACCTGCGTAATATGATTTATTGGAAGGATGTTCCTTATGGCAACGGTGGCTCTGTGGTGGCAATAGCCCGTGACAAGTCGGGCAAAGAAGTGGCGCGTCATCGTATTGAAACTGCCGGAAAAGCCGTGGCACTCCGGATTGAGGCGGAAACACCGACGGACTGGAAGGCAGACGGTATGGACTTGCAATATATAAACGTGACGGTCATAGACAAAAAAGGTCGTCCGGTATGGGACTACAACGAGCCACTTACTTTACAAATGGAAGGTGCGGCACGATTGGTGGCATTGGATAACGGGGATCATTATACGGATGAGCTCTTTCATGGCATAACTTCCAAACGAATGTATCAGGGAAGGATGCAAATTATTCTCCGAAGCGATCAGGAGGCTGGGAATGTTACGGTCAAAATATCCTCAGCTGGATTGAAAGGCACACTTCGGTTGAAAACGATAAAAGAATGAAAGGAAATATATGAATAAAAGATTAAAATTACTTGGCATCTTTATAACAGCATCTTTATGTTGTTATGCCCAGACAAAAGAGTTCGATCCTTCTCTGGATCCTAATGTAACCATCGTGAGCCGGCAATCTCAGGAGGAATGGAACAGTCGCTATATGTGGTATCCGGGACAACTGGCTGCTTTCTACCAGCAACAATGTGCCCGTATCTCAAAAGAGCGTTGCGTTAATGTAGGATATCCGGGTAAATTTTTTGCAAAGAACAATCATGCCTGGTTCAGAAAAGAGGTAAGATTGAAAAAGGAAAGTAGTCTTTGCTGGGAGGGTCCGTCGGATATTATTCTTTATATAAATGGTGTAAAACAGTCTGTTTCCGGTAAACAGGTTATTTTACCCGTGGGCAGATCCTCTTTATTGTTTGAGGTGACAACGGATGACTCATTACCTTGTATCATTCTGAAAGGGGCGGGACTGGAAAATCTGGATGAATGGCAAGTCAGCATGGATAAAGAGCATTGGACAATACCCGAGAGTGCCGTCATGTATAATAAACCGGGCGTGCTGCCGGATGCTCCGCAAGATATGACAGCCCGGATTAAACCTTCACAAATACTCCCCATGCGCAATGCTGAGATGCAAGGTAAAGACGGAATTAGTATCGGAAAGAATGGTTATGTCCTCATCGACTTTTTCCATCTTGAGATTGGAACACTGACCTTTCAAGCGAAAGGAAAGGGAACTATAACCGTACGCGTTGGCGAAACTCCCGAAGAAGCACTGGAACGGGATGATAAGAAACTGGAACAATATCCATTGGCTCCTGTTACCTTGTCAGAAGAAGGAGGCACCATCACTTTGCCGGAACGCGCTCTCCGATATGTTTCACTGGAATGCGACAAGGGGGCTGAGATTACCTCCCTTCGTTTTGATGCGTCATTGTGGCCGGTAGAGCACCAGATGCAGTTTGAAACGGATGATGATTATGTGAACAACCTGTTCAAAATGAGCAGTGCGACATTGCATACTAGTATGCACCGCTTTTATCTGGACGGGGTGAAGCGTGATTTTCTTCCCTGGTCCATGGATGCGCTGGTCAGCACCCTGGCGGGGGATTATCTTTTCGGTGACCAGCAGGTGTCAAAAAACGGAATTTCCATAGCACTGATGCCGCTTGATCCGCAGAAATCAGATATAGGGATTCCTGATTATCCGTTGCATGCCCTGTTCGGCCTGAAACAGAACTATCTGCGTTTCGGTGACTTGGCCACTTCCCTTCAATACAAAGACCGCATCATCCAGTTGCTTGATTTTTATGCCTCCATCGTGGATGAGAATGGTTTTGTACACGGCAATTATGGAGACAGGCAGTTCGGTTATACCCCCGGATGGTCCACCTATAACGGTCCTGTCCGGAAAGGGGTGGCGGCCTATGCCCAGATCATGCTCTATTATAATTATGTGACCGGAGCTTATTTCGCGGATCTGTGGAAGGAGAGTGCATTGGCGGACAGATACCGCAAGTTGGCCCGGAATCTAAAAAAGAAGATTTTTGAACATTTTTGGGATGATGACCGGAAGGTCTTCATCAACGGTACAATGAATGACAATGTGACTGTGGACAAGCGTATTTCGCATCATGCCCAATATTGGGGAATACTGGCCGATATCTTTCCCGAAGAACATTATGACAACCTCTTTGAAAATATTCTGCCGAATTTGCCTAACTATTATGAGGTGGTCAGTTATGAGAAGGGTTATGAGTTTCTGGCTTATGCCAAAGCCGGGCGGATAAAAGAGTTATGGGATCATATTTATGGTGTGTTCGGCGACTGGATGGATCAGGGACATACCCGTTTCCCGGAGAACTTTATGATGAATGCTTCCCGCGCCCGTCAACTGGTGTTTTATAATCGTCCGTACGGCCTGAGTCTTTGTCATGGGGCGAATGGAGTCCCGGTAGTGGTAGGCGCATTGAACGGTCTTATCGGTTTCAGCCAGTCTTCGATGAAGACGAATGAATATACCATTAAACCGGAGTTACTCCATTTGAAGTGGATTCATTCCAGAATTCCGGTAAAGGAAGGATATATTGTCTTGAAACTGAATGCCGAGGGGGAGAGCACTATTGACATTCCGGCAGGATGTACAGTCAGAATTATAAAAAAGATCGGAAAGAAGCCACTGGTACTGAGAGAACAGGGCGGGTACAGCTTCCGGTTGAAGGACTGAGCGTTGAATAGAAAAAAGTGTCTGTTCAATAGCCATATTCTTTATTAAGTCATTCTTAATGTACTTGATTAAACCGACAAGTTGCAAGTTCTTGAATTTCTTCCTAGCTTTGTATTCGT
>CAUHML010000096.1 GCA_959606905.1 uncultured Bacteroides sp.
GACAAGTGTACACATGAAGCGGCAGTTTCCGAATAAAATAAGCCCTCTCCCGCAGTATATAGCCGGAAATATCGTATATTTGCTCTGTACAAAAAGAAATGAAACCACTATGAAGAAAGAAGAATTAATGCGGAAAGCCATTGAGCTTTCGATGCAGCATATTTACATCACTGATTATCAGTGACCATTCATTTTAATCGGTACAACCTCTGTTTTGACAAATACACAGAATGTAGGGACAAATGCAAACCGTTGTATTTCATTGCTTTGCATATACGTGTTGTACCGCTTCTTTTCAGCTCTTTTATGGAATGTCCACTATCAGATACAAGGTGTTGAATGATAGGGCATTTCCGCAGGTATGTTACAGAACGCTTGTTGAATACAAAGGTAGTGGTTTTCTTGGAATTTCTGTGGTTTGCGGTGGAATTTTTATTAGTCTGGTGCAATGAAATATTTGATTCGTTGGAAAAAGTGTAGCGAAACTGAATTATTCGCTTGAAAAAGTGTAGAGTAGTGCTTGTGTACTTTAATTTGTAGTTTTGAATCTTACTATATTATACCTTATCTGATATAATAATGCTGACAATGAAATAAATTATACCCCTTGTGGTATAATGTGAGATATTTATATTAACTTTGTACCCGAAAAGGTATAAAATTAAATGCTTATGAATAATCTCTCTACTACGGTCAAGCTGTTGCGAAAGCAGTATAACCTGACGCAAGAAGAACTTTCGTTGAAGTCGGGGGTAGGATTGCGCTTTGTGCGAGACCTCGAACAGGGAAAGGAAACGCTGCGTCTTGATAAAGTGAATCAGCTCCTTGACTTTTTCAATTATGAAATGGTAGCAACTTCTAAAATTGATAATCAATGAGACAAGCCCATATATTTTACAAAGACCAATTGGCGGGGATTCTGACAGAAAACGATGCAGGATATGAGTTCTGCTATTTGCCGGAATATCTTTCTCTTGAAAAGGCAAAGGCGGTTAGCATGACATTGCCTTTGCAGGAGGAAGCATATACAAGTCCTGTGCTATTCCCATTTTTCGACGGTCTGATTCCTGAAGGATGGTTGTTGGATGTTGCATTGCGGAATACAGACATCAGTATTCTTGACCGGATGGCGTTGTTGCTGACATGCTGCAAAGATTGTATCGGAGCAGTAAGTGTTATTCCTTTGGAAGAAAAGGAGGGAAGCCATGTGTAATTGCTTATATTGTTATCGTCCGCTCTTAAAAGGGGAAAAGGATATGCATACGGCTTGCATAAAGAAGTTCTTCGGAACAACAACATTACCAGTTCTTGATTATACGACAGAGCAACTTGATCAGCTTGCTCTGCAAATCATCCAAGACCAAACATCTTTGACTGGTGTTCAGCCGAAATTATCCTTGCATTTGAATGAGCATGAGGGAAGCAAACGATTGACTATTGTCGGGCTATGGGGCGGTTATATCTGTAAGCCTCAGACCTCGCAATATGAAATGATGCCTGAGGTCGAGGACTTAACCATGCACCTTGCAGAGGTGGCTCGTATTGAGGTAGTTCCTCATACGCTGATGCGGATGGCAGATGATACGCTATGCTATCTTACCCGTCGAATTGACAGGACTTCTGCCGGAGAGAAGATTGCGATGGAAGATATGTGTCAACTGACCGAAAGGCAAACAGAGCATAAATACAAGAGTAGCTATGAACGTATCGGCAAGGCTGTTTTAAAATACTCGTCTTTACCTAAAATGGATGTTACCAATTTCTTTGAGTTGGTGCTTTTCTCTTGGTTGACAGGAAATAACGACATGCACTTGAAAAACTTCTCTTTGTATGAGGTGGCAGATATGATACGTTTGACCCCTGCTTACGATTTGTTAAATGCGGCTATCATCAATCCTAAAGATGACGAAGAGTTGGCATTAACCTTGAATGGTCGGAAGAAAAAGCTTCAAAGAGAAGATTTTATCAGGTCAGCAGCTACGTTGGGTATAGAGAATGTGATTGTAGAACGGCTGATAAATAAGTATATCAAACTATTGCCCAAGTTTGAGACTGTCATTCAAAGCTCTTTCCTAAGTGATGAATTAAAAGAAAAGTATGGCGAATTGTTGAAGGAACGGCTTGCGAGGCTTTCACAAAAGCTATAAAATGGTAAAAATACACAATGCTATGGATATATTAAATCTCACCCCAATAACATCATTGTTCATCCTAATTTTAATAGAAAAAGACGATGGACAAAAGAAACAAATTGTGGAGATGCCAACAAATGGCTCGTGTGTTTAAGGCTCGTATGATTCTATATGCCGCTTATGGGCATTGTGTTATCCGTGAGGATGGAAACTATTATGAACATCCTCATTGGTTTGAGTTGGCAAAAGACAAATGAAAACTACAGGTACTCCCTGTAGTTGTTGGATGTGTAGAGGATTTGAATATGACCGCAAGGAGTATAAGAAAGAAACTTTGCGTATTATTCGGGAATCAATGGAGTAGACTAAAAATTAGATAACGGAATCTATTATACATAGGTTCAGTTATCTAATTCTATAATGAGTAGAAGTTTTTGTTTGTATCTCCAAAAGTTAAATCGTGTTATTGAACAGTTGATATTAGTATATAAATCGAATATGTAATTAAAAGATTTTTTAAGCTCTATTTATTATTATTTTGAGTTTGAAAAACTCGTCTTGAATTGTTTGTAAATTCTCTTGAATTTCAACGATTCTTTCTGGACTATATGTGATTTTACCTCTTTTAACTTCAATGTCAGGAGGTGATTTAGACATAACAGATGTGTCAGTAAGTAAAGGTTTTAATCGTTTGTAGTTTGTATCTAAAACTTCTTTAATGTCATCCACTTTAAATTCAGATTTTTTGAAAGAATCTATTTTCTTAAATAACTTATGGCGTGTTATATTGGATTTTGAATATAAGCTTATCACCTCTGTATAGGTTGTACTATTCAATTTATTTCCAAGTTCGACTAGTGGAGATTCGGTGTTTTCTACCTGAGAAATAAACATCTCTTTTTCTATTCGAACATCTTGTACTTCTTTCTCTAGAACTTTTGATATATAAATTGCACAACCTATGGTTAAAAATAGCGATATTGCATCTATTATAGATATTTCCTTGTTTAAAACAAAATATCCCCAATCAATCAGTTTACCACAACAACATCCAATACTGAATATTATAATATAGATAATTATGTTAATGATTTTGTTCTTTTTCATAGGCATCTTCAATATAATTATCTACTTCTTCTTTATAATCAGGATCTTCGTCTGAAATTATAATAAGTGTTTGTTTGAGAATATTGTAATTTATATGGTCTCTCCTAATTAGACCTCCGAAAGATTCTTCCAAAAAAGATGTACCTAAACCAGCAGTGCCGTCTAAGTCAACAATTAGCTTTACATTCATTTCTATTGCTTTTTTCAGTGCAGGATGTAGAACATTTTGTCTAAATTCTTGACCGGAATAATCTCCTTCTTCAGGATAACGAGCACCCGGAATACGACTGAAATCTGTCGCGATTTTTATTATAATATCTTTATTCATAATTTATATTTACATTGTTAAAATTCAATTCCCAATGGATAAATGTTCCAGCAAACGAATTGTTTAATTTGACATTTGTACCTGCTGTGTATTCAACTTTAGCATCGTTTGCTATAACAACAACGTTTGCAATCTTGTTGTCTTCACACGCTTTAAATAAGCATGGAAGACCCTTACCTCTATAATACTTACCTGTTGATGTCTTATGAATTTCTCCCTTAAGTAGCAGAGAGAGCATTTCTGCATTATTTTGCGGATTGAATAATTCACGGATCTTTGGTATAATATTATAAAACTTACCATGTTCATCATTACGTAAGCTATTAATTATGCCAACGCCATAATCTATAAATGAAAAGTATGCTTTCTTTAACTTTTCATCATATTGTACAGTTGTCCACCAATGATGTAAGCCCTTTGAATCAAAAGAAGCATGATTATTTGTGTTTTGCATGAGTTCAAGAAAAACTCTTTGAACCCCCAAACATCTTCTTTGCTTACCCCATATTAAATTGGATATTTCTGAAATAATTTGATCTGCTAGACTAGAGTCTACTACTTTTCCTGCATGAGTTAGGACTTTGTTCCTGCAAAACGCATAATTAGGTTCATTGCTTATATTTCTTTTATACAACTGATCAAAAAAACCAGAATCAACCAATGCTTTATTTGCATTCTTATTTTTAGGGAAATTTCCATTAAAATCAATATGATTGTATTTGAATTTAGTCATTATTGATAAGAGGACGACAATAGCCCCATGAGCTATTGTTTCTACATCTGTTAAATTGACAAATACCTTACTTCGATTCTTTAAGCATTTTTCGATTTTTGCTATGAATTTTAGTGATTCTTCTGTGTTTTCGATTAGTGAAAAGTTCGAAGGAGCCTTTATTTTAGAATAATCTTTAAATCGATTTTCTAAAATATATTTCTGACGTTCTTCTTTTGATTTCCCTTGAAGGTAACGCCTTTTGTTTTTCTTTTTTTTCTTTGATATAATCCGTCTTAATTCTTGCTTTTTGGCATGATTAATAAGGATTTTCTTTTCTCTTTCTGTTAATATTTTCATATATCAGTTATACACATTTTTATGTGTGTTGTCTATTGGGATGACAAAAGTACAAAAATAATCCCAGTTGTCGAATATAATTCACTATATTTGCACTATAAAATCGTATCAAAGAATGAAACTGAATAGAATAAAAGCAGTCCTTTCGGAAAAAGGCATTTCTCAAACGTGGTTAGCCAAACAGTTGGATAAGAGTTTTAGCATGGTCAATGCCTATGCGTGCAATAGGATTCAACCTAATTTGGAAACGCTTCAGCGGATTGCCGAGATTCTACAGGTTGATTTAAAGGATTTGATAACCGATAAAAAGGAAAGACTACAATAGAATTTAAAGCGATTTCGGTGGTCTTAGATGTATTTAATCTATATAAGATTGAAAATACACTGAATGTTAGAATACTAAATAGTAAGATAAAAATGTTGTAACTACTCATAATAAGGCAAGGATATGTCAACACAAAGTGAAGCGGCATTGGAAGCCGGACTGATAGCCACTCTTCTACAAATGGACTATGAATATGTCCAAATCGTAGAAGAGGATAATATGTATGCCAATTTTAAACGACAGTTGGAGGTTCATAACCGCAAACGACTGGAGGAACATGGGCGTAGCGAGTTTACAACAGAAGAATTTGAAAAGATTCTTATATACCTTGAAGGTGGTACTCGCTTTGAAAAGGCAAAGAAACTCCGTGACTTATATCCGCTTGATACGGCTGATGGACAGCGTATATGGGTGGAATTTCTAAATAGGCAGCAGTGGTGTCAGAATGAATTTCAGGTTTCCAACCAAATCACGGTGGAAGGACGTAAAAAATGCCGTTATGATGTGACGATTCTAATTAATGGTTTGCCACTTGTGCAGATTGAATTGAAACGTCGTGGCGTGGAACTTAAACAGGCATACAATCAAATACAGCGTTATCACAAGACTTCGTTTCACGGATTGTTTGATTATATCCAGTTGTTTGTTATATCCAATGGTGTTAACACTCGCTATTTTGCCAATAATCCAAATAGTGGGTATAAGTTCACATTCAACTGGACAGATGCCGCCAATCATCCATTCAATGAATTGGATAAGTTTGCTGTATTCTTTTTGGAAAAATGTACACTTGGCAAAATCATAGGAAAGTATATCGTGCTGCATGAGGGTGACAAGTGTTTGATGGTACTTCGTCCTTACCAATTCTATGCGGTAGAGAAGATTTTGGATCGTGTACAAAACTCCAATGATAATGGTTATATCTGGCATACAACAGGTGCTGGAAAAACATTGACCTCATTCAAGGCCGCACAACTTGTATCAGAATTGGATGATGTGGATAAGGTGATGTTTGTTGTTGACCGTCATGACCTCGATACTCAGACGCAATCGGAATACGAGGCGTTTGAACCGGGTGCAGTGGATAGTACCGACAATACGGATGAACTCGTGAAGCGACTTCAAAGCAATTCCAAAATCATCATAACCACCATTCAAAAACTTAATGCGGCAGTTAGTAAGACTTGGTATAGCAGTAAGATTGATGCTATCCGTCATTCACGCATCGTGATGATTTTTGATGAGTGTCACCGTAGTCATTTCGGGGATAGCCATAAAAAGATTATGAAGTTCTTTGATAATGCCCAGATTTTTGGCTTTACGGGAACACCTATCTTTACTGAAAATGCAGTGGATGGACATACGACAAAAGAAATTTTCGGCAATTGTCTTCATAAATATCTCATCAAAGATGCTATTGCTGATGAAAATGTGCTCGGCTTCCTCGTGGAGTATTATCACGGTAACGAGATTGTAGATAACGATAACCAAGCTCGTATGGAGGAGATAGCAAGATTTATCCTTAACAACTTTAATAAATCTACATTTGATGGAGAGTTTGACGCATTGTTTGCTGTGCAGTCTGTTCCTATGCTTATCCGCTATTACAAGATTTTCAAATCATTGAATCCTAAAATCCGTATAGGTGCAGTATTTACATACGCAGCCAATAATAGTCAAGATGATGAACAGACCGGTATGGGAACGGGAAAATATGTCAGCGAAAATGTGGGCGAAGCAGATGAACTGCAATCCATTATGGATGATTATAATGAAAACTTTGGTACATCTTTTACCACAGAGAATTTCCGTGCTTATTATGATGATATCAACCTGCGCATGAAAAAGAAGAAAGCGGAAATGAAACCGCTTGACCTTTGTCTTGTCGTGGGAATGTTCCTTACAGGCTTTGACAGTAAAAAGCTGAACACGCTTTATGTGGATAAGAACATGGAATATCACGGGTTGTTGCAAGCGTTCAGTCGTACCAACCGAGTGTTGAACGAGAAGAAACGATTCGGTAAAATCGTATGCTTCCGTGACCTGAAAAACAATGTTGATACGTCTATAAAACTGTTTAGCAATTCCGACAATCCTGAAGATATAGTACGTCCTCCGTTTGAAAAAGTAAAGCAGGAGTACAAGAGTTTGGCAACAGATTTTCTGCAAAAATATCCAACGCCAAGTAGTATAGACCTTCTGCAAAGTGAAAATGACAAGAAGAATTTTGTACTTGCGTTCCGTGACATTATTCGTAAACATGCAGAAGTTCAGATATACGAAGATTACAGCGAGGATGCTGAAGACCTCGGTATGACCGAACAGCAGTTTAACGATTATAAGAGTAAATACCTTGATATTACAGTTGGGTTTATTGATCCACCTGCTACACCGTCAACTGTTGCGGAAGATCCTGCCCCATACGGGAATAATCAAGGGCTGGAAGACATTGATTTCTGTCTTGAACTTCTGCATAGTGACATTATCAATGTGGCGTATATTCTTGAACTCATTGCGGAACTTGACCCATATAGCGATGATTATTCAGAAAAGCGCAAGCATATCCTTGATACAATGATTAAGGATGCTGGAATGCGAGGCAAAGCAAAACTCATCGACGGCTTTATTCAAAAGAATGTAGATGAAGACAAGGAAAACTTCATGAATGGGCGCAATAGAGCAGATGGAACAAATGAATTAGAGGAACGTTTGAACCAATATATTGTGTCAGAACGCAATAAGGCTGTAAGTGATTTGGCTAATGATGAACAAATTTCTGCCGAAGTGCTTAATCTTTACATAAAAGAGTATGACTATTTGCAAAAAGAACAGCCTGAGATTATACAAAAGGCATTGAAAGAAAAGCATCTCGGTCTTATCAAAACTCGCAAGGCTTTGACGAGAATTATGGAAAGATTGCGTAGTATTATAAAAACGTTTAATTGGGAATAATTAAAAGTTATTCAATCATGAAATTAGGTAAACTGGAGCAGATAACAGACCTTCGTTCTGTCTGGAAACATGAAGCCAAAGATTTTACTCCTTGGCTTGCAAAAGAAGAGAATTTGGAAATTCTCAGCGAGGCTGTAGGTATTGATATAGTCGTTGAAGAACAGGAATCCAATGTAGGCGATTTCAGTGTTGATTTATTTGCGACAGAGGAGGGGACGGGACGACGGATAATCATTGAGAATCAGCTAGAGGAAACAAATCATGACCATCTTGGCAAAATCATAACGTATGCTTCAGGTAAAGAAGCTGAAGTAATAATTTGGATTGTCAGAAAAGCACGTGACGAGCATAAACAAGCAATAGAATGGTTAAATCAGCATACGGATGACAAGTTCGAGTTTTTCTTAATAGAAATAGAATTGTGGAAAATCAATGATTCAGAACCTGCACCTAAGTTCAATATTGTAGAACGACCTAATACTTGGGCAAAGGCAATGAAAAAGACAGCAGCACTTTCAGAAACAGAAAACTTGAAATTAGCATTTTGGGAAAAGTTCAACAACGAAGCTCCAAAACACTCTGCCTTTATAAGGGAATTTAAGCTGCGTAAACCACAAGCTCAGCATTGGTATGACCTAGGTTTAGGATCATCAGCATATCATCTTTGTATGACATTAAATACTAAAAATAATTGTTTGTCAGCTGGATTGTATGTTAATGAGGACAAGGATATCATTACCCGATTTAAGTCAAATGAAGAATTGGTATCTAAAATATTAGGGATTATAAATCCTAATGAAATAGAATGGCGACTAGATGAAAATAAAAAGGCAAGTCGTTTCCTTATTCTTCATCCTATGGGGGATATGAATGATAAAGATAATTGGGATAATGGATGTGCATGGCTTTGTGATATGTGTGTAAAAATCAAACAAGTAGTAAAAGAAATACTAAAATAATATGAGCGAAGAATTACAGCAGAAACTCCGTGACCAACTTTGGGAGGTTGCAAATCGTTTGCGTGGTAATATGTCGGCAAGCGACTTTATGTATTTTACATTAGGTTTCATCTTCTATAAGTACTTGTCGGAGAAAATAGAGAAGTATGCCAACAATGCCTTGGTGGATGATGAAATAACCTTTAAGGAATTGTGGGAAATGGATGATACAGATGCGGTTGAACTACAAGAAGAAGCGAAAAATCAATGCTTGGAGAATATTGGTTATTTCATAGAACCAAAATTTTTGTTTTCGTCAGTAATTGAGGCTATCAAGCGTAAAGAAAATATCTTGCCTATGCTCGAACGTTCATTGAAGCGTATTGAAGACAGTACGTTGGGACAGGATAGTGAAGAGGATTTTGGCGGATTGTTTTCGGATATAGACTTGGCATCGCCTAAATTGGGCAAGACAGCTGACGATAAAAACACGCTCGTTAGTAACGTTCTTCTTGCATTAGATGATATAGACTTCGGAGTAGAGGCATCGCAGGAGATTGATATTTTGGGTGATGCTTACGAATATATGATTTCGCAATTTGCCGCAGGAGCCGGGAAAAAGGCTGGAGAGTTCTATACTCCGCAGGAGGTCAGCCGTATCTTAGCAGAAATTGTTTCCATCGGACACCAGCGTTTGCGCAATGTATATGACCCTACTTGCGGTAGTGGCTCGTTGCTTCTTCGTGCTGCCAATATCGGAAATGCAGTTGATATTTATGGACAGGAAAAGAATCCTACAACTTATAACCTTGCCCGAATGAATATGTTGCTTCATGGCATCAGATTCAGCAACTTCAAGATTGAGAATGGTGATACACTTGAATGGGATGCGTTTGGTGATACTCAGTTTGATGCTGTAGTTGCAAATCCTCCGTTCTCTGCAGAATGGAGTGCTGCCGACAAATTCAATACTGATGATCGTTTCAGCAAAGCAGGAAGGCTTGCACCACGTAAGACTGCCGATTATGCTTTTATCCTGCACATGATTTATCACTTGAACGAGGGCGGTACAATGGCTTGTGTTGCTCCGCATGGTGTACTATTCCGAGGAAATGCGGAGGGCGTTATCCGGCGTTTCCTTATAGAAAAGAAAAACTATGTGGATGCTATTATAGGATTACCTGCAAATATTTTCTATGGCACAAGTATTCCGACTTGTATTCTTGTTTTTAAGAAGTGCCGTAAAGAAGATGACAATATTCTGTTTATTGATGCAAGCAAGGAATTTGAAAAGGTAAAGACTCAGAACAAGCTCCGCGAGCAGCATATCCAAAAGATTGTCGAGACTTATCGTGACCGCAAGGAAATAGAAAAGTATAGTCACCTTGCCTCTCTTCAAGAAATAGCCGAGAATGATTACAATCTGAATATTCCCCGTTACGTTGATACCTTTGAAGAGGAAGAACCTATCGACATAAAGGCTGTAATGGCAGAGATAAAGGAGTTGGAAGCCAAACGTGCTGAACTCGACAAAGAGATTGAAGTGTATCTGAAAGAATTGGGACTGGTAGAATAGTTCAGAAAAGTAATAGCAATGGGTGAAAATGACAACATACCTCAGATGACACCTTCATTTGAGAATATATGCCGCAAGGATGAAAACGGGAATGAATACTGGAGTTCTCGTGACCTTTGTGGTGCGATGGGTTATTCTGCTTATTGGAAATTTCAACGAGTCATAGATAAAGCCATTAAAGTAGCCGGAGAAAAAGGAATGAATGTGGACGAGCATTTCAACCAAGCGGTTGATATGGTCAAGATAGGAAACGGCTCATTTCGCAAGGTAAATATATTCCGACTCTCTCGTATGGCATGTATGATTATTGCGGAAAATGCAGATGGCAAAAAGTTGCTCGTCCAACAGGCACGAGGCTTTTTCTCACAATCTGTCTCAATGGCTGAACTTATGCATAATTCGCTAAGTTCTAATATATTGTTGTATAAAACAGCACAAGGAGAGGCACGTGTAGAAGTCATTTTCAATAGCGAAACATTCTGGATGTCACAAAAAAGGATGGCGGACTTGTTTGGGGTTGATGTCAGAACCATAAATTATCATCTCGGACAAATTTACGAAACAGGAGAACTTTCCAAAGAGGCAACTATCCGAAAAATTGGGATAGTTCAAACAGAAGGAGACCGGGAAGTGGAACGTATGCCGCTATTTTACAACCTCGATGCTATTGTTGCAGTGGGGTATAGGGTAAACAGCTATCAAGCTACTCAATTCCGCATTTGGGCTACTTCAGTGTTGAAAGAGTTTATCATTAAAGGATATGCCCTTGATGATGAGAGACTAAAACAGGGCAAACATTTCGGGAAAGACTATTTTGACGATTTGCTTGAGCGTATTCGTGAAATACGCACCTCAGAGCGCAGATATTACCAAAAGATAACTGACATTTATGCAGAATGTAGTGCGGATTACGACCCGAAATCAGAAGACACAAAGTTGTTCTTCAAGATGGTACAAAATATGATGCACCTTGCCGTTACTCATCATACGGCTGCGGAAATTATCTATCAACGGGCTGATTCCGAGCAACCTTACATGGGACTTACCACGTGGAAGAAAGCTCCTGACGGAAGAGTGCAAAAGTCTGATACCATCGTCGCAAAAAATTACCTGTCAGATTCTGAATTGTCCCAGTTGAATCTTATCACAACTGCTTTTCTTGATATGGCAGAATCACGTGCTGCACGTCATATTGTTTCAACTATGGATGATTGGAAGAAGTTTCTTCAACAATATCTTGCAACGATGGATTACGAGCCGTGCGATACAGCCGGAAAAGTGACACAAGAGGAAGCAAGAGATAAGGCTTATAGCGAATATGAAAAATATAAACTGATTCAAGACAAATCATACATATCGGATTTTGACCGTTTTAATGATGGAAATGATGAAACTCCGTTACTTCCATTTGACTTGAATCCTACAAAATAATAACAACTATGGCAATAGATAATAAAGATAAAAAAATCCTCAATGTTCCCCCTTTGAGATTTCCAGAGTTTACGGAGGAGTGGAAAGCAGAGCAATTAGATAATATTGCTACTTTGTCAAAAGGAATTGGAATATCCAAAGAACAACTTTCTGAGGATGGCGAGCCATGTATCCTATATGGTGAATTATATACTAAGTACAAATCCGAAATCATCAAGCAAGTTGAAAGTAAGACTGATATTAACGGTTCTAAACTTAAAAGGAGTAAAGCTAATGATGTAATCATTCCTTGCTCTGGTGAAACTGCCGTTGATATTGCCACTGCACGATGTGTCCCATTTGATAATATTCTATTTGGAGGTGATTTGAATGTCATTAGCTTGCATCAATACGATGGTGCATTTATGAGTTATCAGTTGAATGGTAAGCGTAAATATGATATTGCAAGAGTAGCGCAGGGTGTATCTATTGTTCATCTATACGGAGAACATTTAAAAGCAATTAAAACCTACAATCCAACTTTACCCGAACAACAAAAAATAGCCAAATTATTATCACTTCTTGATGATCGTATTGACACCCAAAACAAAATCATTGAGGATTTGAAGAAACTAAAGTCTGCGATTAGTAAAC
>CAUHML010000097.1 GCA_959606905.1 uncultured Bacteroides sp.
CGGTTCTATTGTTTAACTTTTAATTTTTCGGTAAAAATTTACCGAAGTATTATATCCATGTATATTCCACCGTAATTATATACTGCATAAAGACGTATATAATCAGCAGCAAAAGCATATTTCTTAGCTTCGAAAGCCTGTTTTACCCATAAAGACCTATTCAAATCAAAACGGTTTAAATCCCATAGTATAAATTCATAATCATAAAGCTTTTCTTTCCAACTCTTCATGTATTTTTTTAAGTCTTTAGGGATAGGGTCATTACTTAACCAACAGTAATGTATTATTTTAGGAATCATATTATAAATATAAGGCTAAAGATTTATGTATAATTCTTTTCATATCAAAAAATAGAGAGCCATTGTTTCACTACTTGCTCTGCAGAAAAACGTTGTACTTTCTTTATGGCACTCTCGGCAAGCCTATTACGTGTTTCCGAATCAAGCATCATATTTCTTACAGCTTCCACATACAAATCCATTCTGTCATTCTTTACGGTTATGCCATTTACATTATTTTCTATAACCTCATGCAAGCTCGGATAACTGTCGAATGCAACGGGAACTACCCCGAACTGTTGTGCTTCCGTAATGGTCAGCCCCCAACTTTCCAATGCTGAGGTCATGAGAAAAACAGATGCTTTTTGATAATATGGAAGAGGATTTTTATTTCCTTCGAAATATATATTCTTTATATCATTTTCAGCCACATAACTTTTATAGTTATTCTCGTCACTTCCGCTCCCTACAATAACCAACTTCCAATCCGCCAACCTGTCATCACTCATAAGTTCTTTCCAACTCCTTAGGGCAAGAGAAATTCTCTTAGGGTTCTCTACAAGCCTCGAAACAATAAGTACTACTTTTTCTTTTTCATAGATTTTCTCAAAAGGAAAGAATATATCGAACGAGAGAGTATTGGGTATCACACTGAACTTATCCGTATCCTTTATATGTCCGAAAGCTGTAAAAGGTTGTATCAATTCAGACGACAATAGAACCACTTTGTCCGAATAGTCATAGGTATCTTTATATTTCAAAGGAAGCGCATATAAATGCTTTACTTTCAATATCGGATAAGCCGTCAACCTTAACATATTCGCCATAAGCCCCCGGCTTTTCCAACATTTAAGTACACTATTACTCCACGAAACATCTTCCCGCTCTACGCCAGGATAAAGGTGATGCGCAAATATTATCTTTATCTTCTTTCCGATTGCCTGCCTTATGCCTTTTGCTAATCCTAACTGCCCCTGAAGCAATACTACATCTATATCTTTCTTTACTATATAATCAATCAAAAGCGCCACATTCTTCCTGCTTCCAAGACATAGTCTTCCATCAAAAACAGTCTTCTTATAAAGGCTGTCTATCCCTTCATAATAAGCTAAATAACATCTACACAGACATCTCTTCCTAAACTCCCTGCACAATGTATCGGTAATTCTCTCAGTTCCTCCCAAAAAGGGACTGACATCAAATGTATTTACAAAAAGAATATTCATCAATCAAAAAAGCCAAGTCCAAACTTCTTATCCAACCTTAACAATCCACCCCTCCAAAAATCAGGCTTTATATGTAATCCATCTATCACACACCAGTTGTCCGAAAAGTTAATAGTATGCAAGCCATCAGGATAGTTGCTTCTCGGCTGAGGATATAAAACTGCTACTTCTGTTTCTTCATACCTGTCCAAAGATACAGAATCAACACACCAGATAACCGTACCTGCTCCATAATGTTCCAGACAATCCTGCGAAGGTCTATACAACTGACCGTTTACTCTAAAAAAATCACCTGCCATACGACTACCTCTAAGGCCCTTCTTCACACAGACTCCCTCCTTGGGATAGTAATTCCCCCAAATATTATCATCAGAACACCATAAATATAATTCTTCCTGATCACAGCCTTTTTTTCCACCGAACAACCAATATTTCCCGTTTTCATAAACGATGTTGGGATCGGATACCGGCATATCCAACAACGTTTTCACGTAGATGCACTCTTCCCTTACCTCATCATAGCAATACAGTTTCAGTTTATCCGATGCTATATTTTCAGGAAGTATGTAGACTTTATCGTTCCAACGAAGAATATACGGATATGACAGATGGCTTTTTATGGACAGTATTTTCTTTCTCCTTACTAATTGAAACGTTTTAGTACAAACAGTCAGTTTTACCAAAGTTGCCGCTCCCCCAAGAAATAGTGCTTCCTCTGCAAGAATTTCCAATGTGTCGTCCGTCTCTTTCAAAATAAAAGGATCAGCAAACATTCTATCACGATACTTATGCTTCAGCCAATGCACACTACATAAATCAAAATTTCCGAAGATGACATCCGTAGGCGTCGCTTTTATAAGACCTATGTTATAATCATAAATCTTATACCGTTGGGATAATTGTTTTATATTTATCACGATTACTTGAAGTTAAGAGAGTCAAATTATACATACTTGCTTATTTTCTCAAAATTATTCTTTTCAAAGCTTTTCTCTCTTCTAAATTAAATCCGAACATAAGACTGATACCACAAAAGCAAAGAACATTTATCAGTATCGGCAGGATACAATAATACGCAGTATATTCGTAGGAATTATAAATAATATTTATCAAATATGAACAAAAACACATGCAGAAGAAAGTATAAAAAAACGGCACAAAAACCTTTTTTACATAAAGTTCTAAATCAAAACGCCCTATCCTTTTCGCTATATAAAGAATAATGAAAAAATTTATAAATTCAACTATCGCCATTATAATAAATACACTATATAGTGGTAAAGATGTATATTTCAGAACAATATAAGATAAAGGGAGTGCAGCACCTAATACAATAAATTCCGTTATCTGGTAAACTTTCAACTTGCCAATAATCATATAAAATATATCTATCGGTTCGTGAAAAGAGCGAATGGCAAGATAGATTAATATAGTCCGTACAAAAGCAATCGTATGCTCAGGAACGGTAGTCAGCCAAATAGATAGAATATCTTCTATGTAAAAATATACAGGAAAAGCTATAGACAAATAAAAGAAAACAACCACTCGAGCTCCGACAAATAACATTTTGAAAAAGCTATTGAATTCACCCTTTGCATAGAGTTGTGTAGCCTGCGGCTGAATTGCCAACATCACGTTGTATAACAACGTGGTTATTGCATTCTTTATTTGATATGCGATAGTTCGGGCAGCATTCACCACAACTCCACCGAAAAGGTTCAGTACAATATTAAGTCCCTCGTTAACATATGAATAGGCAAAACTTCCTGCAAAATTCCATCCGGCAAAACTTCCCATTTCTTTGAACAGACTCTTATTCCAATAAAATTTATATTTGCACTCTTCGAAATTTACTTTACAATAGATAGAGCACAACAGCCTCATCAGTAAAGACACTGCCAATATCAGCATTGAGTATAACTGTAACTTATCCATTGCAAAGAAAGGAAGAATAAGAATGGCTCCCAACCTCAGAAAGGCATTCAATATAGATATAAAGGCATAGAACGACATACGTTCATGAGCTATTATCACAGCATCAAAAGGTATAGTCATGATTGAAACCATAGATGCCAATATCGAGAGGTGAAAAACCCAATGGGCGGATACCATGCGGGCGGAATCTATCACAAGTTTATTATTCAGGAACCATAACCCGATACCCTCTGCTATTATACAAAAAACTAAACTTATAATGACATTGATGAGTATGCTCATATTAAAGACTTTCTGTAGAGCCCCTATATTGTCATTACCCATTTCGTAATTAAGAAACCTTTGGGTAGCAGTAGCAAACAAGCCACGCAAAGAAGAAAATATGGCAACAACCCCTCCTACCAATCCATAAATACCAAAATCTGTAACGCCTAACTCCTTCAATAAAACCCGAGAACTATAGAATGATATTAACATCAATACCAACATTCTAAAGCATAGAAAGATTGTATTTACAGCTATTTTCTTTGTCTTATCCATATAAAACAATGCTTATAACCTTTATATTATTGAGGAAATTGCATTTATATATTATTTATGAAACATTACAAGTTACCCGTTTATTTTTAACTCTTGACAGTTTGAGAAGATCCAAACACATTAAAAATAATGTAAAGTTCAAGATGTAATAATTAGGAAATTCTTTAATGATGCCTCATACATCATTGCCACCTCACTTGTCATCTGCTTTTCCATGTTACGATCTTCACATGGTTTGATACTACTAATAATTTACTTATTATCAATTAATGAGCACTAAAAGATGGAGATTTCTGAAATTGAATTTTCCCTTTATCTTGATGAAAAAATCTTAGAATTTCTTCCCGAACGCAATATTCATAAACGTCATAAAAAGTATCTTGGTATCAAAACCCCAGGAGCGATGCTCCAAATAGAATAAATCATAACGCAGACGACGAATCATTTTCTCCAAAGTATCGGTATAGCCATTGTAAAGTGTAGCATACGAAGTGACTCCCGGACGAATCTGGAATAAATAACGATAACGAGGATCCACCTCCATAATCTGGTCTATAAAGAACTTACGTTCGGGACGGGGGCCGATAAAGGCCATATCACCACAGAATACATTCCAAAGCTGGGGAAGTTCGTCCAGATGATGATCGCGAAGAAACCTGCCGACTTTCGTCATGCGGGGATCTTTTGCACCGGCGTAGAGAGCAGGGCCATACTTCTCTGCGTCCAGCTTCATGCTGCGAAACTTATAGATATTAAAAGGACGGCCGAACCTACCGATACGCTCCTGCTTGAAAATAGCAGGACCTCCATCTTCACTTTTCACGGCAATATAACAAATCAAAAATAAAGGAGAAAAAACAATAAGTGCACCAAGGGCAAGAAAACAATCACCTATACGTTTCACATTGCGCTCGAAAGCATTCATTCCGTCAGGAATAAAATGATCATCTTTCTCAATCGGTTCCATAAAATAAAAAGTCTTAGTTTAGATAGTTGAATAGTTTAGGTTGGTGAATGAAGTTATTCTATCACTTCATAAGGGTATTGGTTTTCTTCAAAACTCTTTAGCTCTTCTATTATATCCACTTGCTCCAAAGTTAATTCTGCCTTATCCCAAGTGGCAATAATGCTATGAGCTTGCCTTGACAGTTCTTCATCATAAACTTCGCTATAACAATAGACAAGAAGTTGAACTTTGAGCAAAGATGCAGACAGTTTAGGAAGGACTTCCCAACTACGGTCCAATACTCGCTGAATGTATTGCTGCTTATGACCATTATCGTAAATAGTAGCGGCAAAAGCTGCTAAAAGGCCAAGACAAAGCTCAGCTTCGGACTCAACAGTCTTGCCGCGAGTGCCATAAAGCTCCAATGCCTGCTCGTAAACTTCACGGTTCAAACGTGTAAATTCGTCTACATAGATAGGACTCCCGTCAAGCCCGTAAGTGAGAAGACGATGGGCTAAGGAAAATAATGAATCCATTAATTTGTGAATTATGATTTGTGAATTATAATGCTTTAAAAAAAGGTTACTCTTTTATGGGTTCTACCAAAGAAGGCGGAATAAAGGTAGTAGCTACAGCCATGACACCCTCTATATTAACCACCACACGACGGTCGTGGCGGATTCGGACAAACTCACCGATTACTCCCTCAAAAACACCACCGGTAATACGTACTTTCTGTCCCTTAACCAAATGCAATTCGGCCGGCTCTACATAAAGAACCGCTTCGTCACAATTGCCTGCCACCAAAATAAAGCTACGCATTTGCGATTCGGGAATTACAACCGGACGACAATGCTCACGATTCATAATAAAACGTATAGGCATGGACGATTCAAGCCTGTCTTTCAAAGTATCTATACGTTTACGGGTAGAGTAAACAAAAACAAGATTGTGAATAGCCGGAAGCAGTTTACGGACGCGCTTCCCCGATTTCATGATATACTCATAACGCATCGGGATGAAATTCTCAATATTCTCGGCATCCAGAATTGCTTTTAACGCTAATTCACGGCTATAAGAAACACGAATCGCAAACCAACAATTACTTCCTTCATTTTCAGCCGGTAATTGCATATCGGGTTTACATTGTAACTCGGATGATTTATTTACTGATAAACGGGACATTAATCTGTGATAATGCAAGATTTGGAATAACATGAAGCCTTGTAAAAAGGGTGTTCTTTAGGGACACCGGAGTAGCGTAATACTTACCGATCAAGTCATGTAATGCAGTTATTTCCAATAGTTTAGTTAGCATTCATATTGTTTTAGAACTTCCTACCATCACGGAAAAAGAAGTCGAAAAACAGTTATGTTAGTTTTTAGCTTATAAAAAGCTGAGAACTAATAATCTAAAAAGAGAAAGTATCTTTTAGACGTTCGTTTAAAAGACACTCTTTTTAATGAGAAGTTCAATAGACGTATTTATATAAATAATAAAATAGTAATGAGGTCTTTTGAAGCGTGGATAATAAATTGATTTAAAGTAATTTGTCTAAAAAATAGTTTCTGTTTGGAAATATTCTTATTAAACATTTTGCCCGTTAAAAAAATAGGTTGTATCTTTGCGCACAATAAACGAACGTTTAAAAAACATTTTCCCTTTTTTGGCATAGTATATTATGCTACTATCACATTACCTCTTCATACACCTCTACCAAAGGAAATACATAGCTTGATTTGTTGGTGTATATCACCGATAAAAATGATTTTCAGGATTAATTGTTTTTCATCATTAATCATCATAAAGCATAAAACAAAACTAAGAAGATGATGAAAAAGTCATAACGGAAGAAAGAAGTCTCGAAAAGATGTTTCCGCTACCCGCACTGGGACATGCCAACAATAAGCAAACGCACAATTATGGCAAACCTATATTCACCTTACTGCAAATGAGAATTATAAATTCCAAAGAAATCAATGCTATTTCGCGGTTATCCGGCTATAAAAAATTAAATGGTTGCACATGGTTAAAGAATACACACCACATGCTGTAGTGAAATCGTAGCCAAAAGGAAACATCCTATTACGGCATTTGCCAAAGAGAAGAAAAAGACAGAAGTTTAATATCTGGAAATTAAAAGAACATATCAAAAAAAAGAAGTTAACACCATTGGCTACATGATGTTAACTTCATTACAGTAATAATATCAACTCTTACACGTAAGTCTCAAGCAGTTTCACCCGCTGGCCTTCCGGTACGATTGTTACTTCCTGAACAGCAGCAGGCAAAAGAACCGTTTCGCCGGCACGCAAGGTAATCTCATTCTGATTGTCATCCGTCAGACGGCAAGAACCTTCCACACAGATAAAAATAACAAAAGAATCCAGTTCCGAATAATCACAAGTAATCTCTTCCGTCATGTCATATACAGAAGTAGTGAAATAAGGACTCGCTACCATCTCAACGGGTTCATTCTGTACACGTTCGTATTCGGTACGGAAATCGTCTTGCACATCGGAAAAGTTAATGGCATCCATTGCCTGACTGGTATGCAATTCGCGGGATTTACCGTCCTTATCCTTACGATTGTAGTCGAAAATACGATAAGTTATGTCAGAAGTCTGTTGAATTTCCGCAACGAATGCTCCGGCGCCAATGCCATGTACACGACCGGCAGGGACGTAAAACACATCTCCCGGCTCTATGGCGCAAGTTTGAAGCACTTCGGCAAATGTTCCATTGTGCACCCGGTCTTTATATTCCTTCGGAGTTATCTCCTCGGCAAAGCCGGAAATCAATTTTGCACCTTTATCGGCAGCAATGACATACCACATTTCATTTTTACCGAAACTGTTATGGCGTTTCTTTGCAAGTTCGTCACCCGGATGCACCTGAATGGACAAATCCAGCTTTGCATCAATAAACTTTATCAGTAGCGGGAATTTATTTCCAAACCGTGCATAGTTCGCTTCGCCCACCAACTCTTCTTTATATTTACGAACCATTTCGGGTAAAGTATACCCTTTGTCCGCACCATTGGCAACTACAGATTCACTACCTTCTACTGCTGAAACTTCCCAACTCTCACCTACATTCGGCAGAGTTTCATTCAAGTGTTTGAATGGGATAATCTTGTCGCCACCCCAAAGTGTCTGTTTCAGGATGGGCTCAAATTTTAGAGGATACATTTGTTGTTTTTAATTAGTACAATTCAATACTGTTACAATACTTTTTAGATTAACGCGACAAACATACAAAAAATATCAATTTGTATTCTAATTGTCAAACGCTAAACTTTCATAAAATGTTCCCCATATTTCCTCTCAATTACTTGGGGGAACAAAAGAATTTCTCTTTATTTGCAAGAAAATTTAAATAATACCATGAATATGACAGACACAACTCCGACAGAAAGTAACTTGTCCGGTTTGGACAGAAAAGACTTTCAAAAGAATATAAACAGCAGGAAAACAGATTTATATATCCTCAAAAATGCTCAGGGCATGGAAGTGGCGGTAATCAACTACGGTTGTGCAATTCTTTCGATTATGGTGCCCGACAAAAACGGAAAATTTGCCAATGTCATTTTAGGACATGACAGCATAGAACACGTAATAAACAGTCCCGAACCTTTCTTGAGCACCACGATAGGCCGTTATGGAAACCGAATTGCCAATGGGAAATTCACTTTATATGGCGAGGAACACCAATTGACTGTCAACAACGGTCCCAATTCACTGCACGGCGGACCAACCGGTTTCCATGCCCGCGTATGGGATGCGGTTCAGCCCAATGAATCGACCGTCATTTTCAATTATACGTCTGCCGACGGTGAAGAGGGCTTCCCCGGTACTTTAGAAATAGAAATGACATATCGTCTGGAAGATGAAGCAAATGCCTTGGTTATAGAATACCGGGCCACAACCGATAAAGCTACAGTTGTAAATTTAACCAATCACGGTTTCTTTAATCTCGCTGGTATTTCCAACCCCTCACCTACTGTTCTGAATAATATCCTTACCATCAACGCCGATTTCTATGTACCTATTGATGAGGTATCTATTCCTACGGGAGAAATCCTGAAAGTAGAAAATACACCTATGGATTTCCGTACTCCCCATGCCATCGGCGAGCGTATTGACGATAAATTCCAGCAACTGGTAAACGGAGCCGGATATGACCATTGCTATGTGTTGAATAAAGCGGAAAGCGGTGAACTGAGCCTTGCCGCCACTTGTACAGAACCCGTAAGCGGGCGCACAATGGAAGTATATACTACAGAAAACGGCCTGCAACTTTATACGGGAAACTGGCTGGGAGGATTCACCGGTGCTCACGGGGCAACATTCCCCGCAAGAAGCGCTGTATGCTTTGAAGCACAATGCTTCCCCGATACTCCCAATAAGGCACATTTCCCATCGGCAGTATTGCTCCCCGGAGATGAATATCAGCAGATAACCATCTATAAGTTCGGTGTACAAGAATAAAAGAAATAACTAACCTGATTATAAACTTAATAAACAATTATTAACCATGACACAACAAAAACAGAATGGGAATATCGTTGCCATTATTGTGATGATTTTCTTATTTGGTATGATTTCATTCGTAACCAATTTAGCCTCACCAATGGGTGATATCCTGAAATTTCAATTCGGAGTACCTAATTGGATGGGAACTCTCGGCGTATTTGCCAACTTCATCGCATATGCAGTAATGGGATATCCGGCAGGTAATATGTTGCAAAAAATGGGATATAAAAAGACTGCACTCATTGCCATTACAGTAGGATTTATCGGTGTGGGTATCCAAACGCTTTCAGGAGTAGCGGGCAGTTTCGGCATTTATCTGTTGGGAGCATTCATTGCCGGTTTTTCCATGTGTTTACTTAATACGGTAGTAAACCCGATGCTCAACACACTTGGCGGTGGCGGTAACAAAGGTAACCAGCTTATCCAGCTCGGTGGTTCGTTCAATTCATTGGCAGGAACCTCCGTTATCATTCTTACGGGTATTTTAATACCTTCCATTACCAATGCAAAAATCAGTGATGTGTTTCCATTGATGTATGCGGCTCTGGCTATTTTTGCATTCGCATTCATTGTCATCTTCTTCTCCACTATTCCGGAAAAAGAAAAGCAGGAAGTTAAAATCGACACCACTCCTTCTCAGTATGGTCCTTTATCATTCCGTCATTTCATCTTCGGAGCAATCGGTATCTTTGTATATGTAGGTATTGAAGTCGGTGTACCCAATGTTCTGAACAAATGGTTACAAAATCCCGACTTGGATGTACTGGGTGTAAATGGAGCAGGAGCAGAAGCTATCGCCGGTTCAGTAACAGCAACCTATTGGTTACTGATGTTGGTGGGTCGTCTCATCGGCGCCAGTATCGGCAGTAAAATATCAGCAAAAGCCATGTTGGGCACAGCTTCCGTTATAGGTATATTCCTGGTTATCTCTGCCATGTTTGCACCAACCGATCTCATGGTAAACATGCCGGTATTCAAGAACAGTGCCGAAGAAATGTTCGGACTTGTCAATGTACCTGTCAACGCTATGTTCTTGGCGTTAGTCGGACTCTGTACATCCATCATGTGGGGCGGTATCTTTAACCTTGCAGTAGAAGGACTGGGCAAGTACACGGAAAAGGCTTCCGGTATTTTCATGGTACTTGTATGCGGTGGCGGTATTCTGCCGTTGTTACAAAATGCCATTGTCGACTGGAATGACGGAATCGGCTACTTAACAAGCTACTGGTTGATTGTAGTGGCTCTTGCCTACCTGCTTTATTATGCGCTGATAGGTTGCAAGAATGTAAATAAAGACATTAAAGTTGATTGATAATACATATTATAGGTAATTAGATTTATTCACCTTAAAAAACAATATCATGGATATAGAATACGTAAGAAGCCGTTTCATCAAGCATTTTGACGGAACAACAGGAGCAGTCTATGCTTCTCCGGGACGCATTAATCTAATCGGTGAGCATACCGACTACAACGGTGGTTTTGTATTCCCCGGCGCAATTGACAAAGGTATGATTGCGGAAATAAAACCGAATGGCACAAATACAGTAAAGGCCTATTCCATTGACTTGAAAGACTACGTAGAGTTCGGTTTAAATGAAGAAGACGCTCCCCGCGCCAGTTGGGCAAGATATATTTTCGGTGTATGCCGCGAAATGATTAAACGCGGTGTAGAAGTAAAAGGATTCAATACCGCTTTTGCAGGCGATGTGCCTCTGGGTGCAGGAATGTCCTCTTCCGCAGCTTTGGAAAGCACTTATGCTTATGCGTTGAACGATCTGTTCGGCGACAATAAAATCGACAAATTCGAATTGGCCAAAGTTGGCCAGGCTACGGAACACAACTATTGTGGCGTCAACTGCGGTATTATGGACCAATTCGCTTCCGTATTCGGCAAGAAAGGCAGTCTCATCCGTTTAGATTGCCGTTCATTGGAATACCAGTACTTCCCGTTCGAGCCGAAAGGTTACCGTCTGGTACTGGTAGATTCTGTGGTAAAACACGAACTTGCTTCGTCGGCATACAATAAACGTCGCCAAAGTTGCGAGGCTGCTGTTGCCGCTATCCAGAAGAAACATCCGCATGTAGAATTCCTGCGCGACTGCAACATGGAAATGCTTGAAGAAGCCAAAGCCGAAATCAGTGCAGAAGACTTTATGCGTGCAGAATATGTGATTGAAGAAATCCAACGCGTACTCGATGTTTGCGATGCTTTGGAGAAAGGCGATTACGAAACGGTAGGTCAAAAGATGTACGAAACACACCAGGGCATGAGCAAACTGTATGAAGTAAGCTGCGAAGAACTCGACTTCCTGAACGACCTTGCTTTTGATTGCGGTGTAACCGGTTCGCGCGTAATGGGCGGAGGATTTGGCGGTTGTACCATCAACCTCGTTAAAGAAGAGCTTTATAGTACTTTCGTTGAAAGAGCCAAAGAAGAATTCAAGAAGAAATTCAACAGAAGTCCGAAGATTTACGATGTTGTAATCAGCGATGGTGCACGCAGATTGGAATAAAAATAATTCGATTTATAATAAAAAAGACGCTTTCTGTGAAGAAGGCGTCTTTTTTATTAAACCGACCTTCCTGTCATCTATACCGGACAAACTCCTCGGCAGCCGGTATTGTTCCATTTCCGGCAGAGAAATAAATAACTCCCAACAACGACAACACACCTCGTTTACCTTCCGGCAGACAATCCTAAACCCACCAGTCAGCAGTGAACAGTTATTGTATTCAAAACAGGAAGCAGGTTATACAGGCAAGAAAAAAGAGCAGCTTTCTATATTGTAAATTGCACATAAAGAGTTATCTTTGTCCTGGTAAAACAACAAGCAAGAATTCAATTCACTTACAGAATATTCAAATAACAATTATATTTTATAATATGAACGACAAGAAACTTATGAACCTTGCAGCGGACAACATCCGTATCCT
>CAUHML010000098.1 GCA_959606905.1 uncultured Bacteroides sp.
AAAATTGTTTCAAGGCTTGAAACAATCCGTTTCACACCGAGAAACACTTCGTTTCATACGGTGAAACACTTTGTTTCCCGGCGTGAAACTTTTAGTTTCAAATAGGGTTGAAACTAATTACGAAATAGCTTTACTAATCTTGCTCGATGGTGATGCGGTAAGGAATAAAACTATGTGTGGATGAACTTGTTCAAACCAGTACTGAAGTAAGCAGAGCCATGTACTTGACTTGCTCAAGTCTCTTACATCATTTCATTGTATGTAGTACTCCATCCCCCACTCAAAGGAACCCAAGCCCACATTCCACCGACTTTTGCCCACGTGATGAATCTATATACCCCGCTTGTTGGGCATATATATTCAGCGTGGTGAGTATATATACCTACTACGCTGAATATATAGATCCATCAGCTAATTTGAGAAAACTGAATGCGCTGAAAGCACTCTACCTTGTTTGCAGTATCTTTCTGCGAGGGATGTCTTTTTCCGCTTTCAGCCGCTATTTCCTCCTATCAAGGCGTTTGCAGACAACACTGAAACGGCTGAAACCGGATTATAACATGAATATTCAATAAGAGGGTTTTGGCAAGGTCAGAACCGGATAGTTGGGTGTTTTAATCATTGTCTTTTTGAGATAAGAACCATTTCTCCGATGGAACGGGTTGATTTGGTGAAAAGTGAATATTTAATGGCTATTTTTTAAATATTGATTTTTGTTGTTGTACCTATTTTTGTGACGTTGATTTTAGGAGAAAAACCAATTGTTTGATTAATGGAGACTCTTATTGTCAGCGAATAGAAAATCTTAATAACTTAAATTTATGAGAAACAAATTCTTTTTATGTCTTTTCGTGTTAGTATCGCTAACAGCTTGTAAAGACACTAAATGGGTAGAAGTTCCGGGTGGAATGCCCCCTGAAGGAGCAATCACCGGACAGCCGGGAGTGGATGATCCGGCTGAGAAAACATTAATCAATTGTCAATACATTGGTGGTGACCCTTTCGAATTAAACCGTATTCCGGTAGAAAATCTGATTGTCAGCAATGATCTTATTTATTTGGCTGCGCGTCCTTATGCTAATGGAGATATAGCTTTTGACTTGCCTATAAATGATGCAACTTTTACAGGCGGGGTTTCGCATGAAGCTACTTATGAGGGACGTAGCGGTGTGATAAAATTTGACGGAACCGGAAAAATGAATGGAAAAGATGGATTATTGCATTCTACAGAAGAGACATTTAATAAAAGTTTCACTTTTGCTACCTATATATTTATAGATGAGTGGGTGCCCGGAGCATATATCTTTAAAAAAACAAGTGGAGATAAAGTGTTGGCTGCCTTACAATTAGGTGCTAACGAGCAGACTGTGAGCTGGGCGTTGGGAAATGCATCAGTGACAGCAGGTACCTATGTGGATGCCAAGGGTTTGGCTCCGGGAGCTTGGCATTATCTGGCGGTAGATTATGATGGCAATAAAAAGCAATTCAGGATTTTTGTAGATGCGTGGTCTTCTACGCTTGACAAAGAAATCGTATTGCCTACTGCCCGTGCCGATTTTTATATAGGTGAAAACTTCAAAGGCCGTTTGGATGAAACTTCTTTTTGGAGTATGGCAGCAGGTACTGGTGGGAAAAATGGTATAAAATTCGATAATTGGAATATGGTAGCAAAAGTGTTGGCTTATTGGCAATATGATGATTCTACCAATCCGGGGAAGGACTCTCACACTTGGTTGGACCGTTGGAAAAAAATACGCGAAACCTTGGCAGCTCAGGTAGGTAATGACAGCCGAAAATTACGATTAGGATTCGGCAGCGGGCAATGGAGGCAAATGATGAGTGCTGATAATACGCGTACCGCATTTGCTAATAATTTGAAGAGTGTTTTGAAGGAATATGAATTTGACGGAGTAGACCTTGATATTGAATGGCCTACTACGGAGACAGAATATGCTAACTACAGTGCGACGATTGTGAAAATCAGACAGATACTTGGCAAAGACGTATGTTTCTCCGTATCCCTTCATCCGGTTGCTTATAAAATTTCGAAAAATGCGATTGAAGCTTTGGATTTTATGTCTTACCAATGCTACGGACCGGCAGTGATGCGATATTCTTACGAGCAATTTGTAAAAGATGCAGAAATGGCTGTTGAGTACGGGATTCCGGCAGATAAACTGGTTCTCGGTGTGCCTTTTATCGGGACTACCGGTGTAAATGGAGAACAAGTCTCTTACTCTGATTTTATAAATGGTGGACTTTCGGATGTTGCTTTGGATGAATTTACGTATAATGGCAAAACGTATACTCTTAATGGTCAGAATACGATTCGTAAAAAAGCGAAGTATGCTTGTGAGGAAGGCTATAGAGGAATAATGAGTTGGGGGTCCGATGTGTCGGTAAATAATGAAAAATCATTGTTGAAAGCGATACAAGAGGAGTTTGTTGCTTATGAGATTAATAATCCCAAGTAAATGTAATCTTAATTATTAAATGTAATATTATGAAAAAAGAAAAATTAATGAAGATACAAGAACGACTTGTTTTTCTTCTGATTTTCCTATTCTTATTGCCGATAGGGGTCATTGCCCAACAAAAGATGATTACGGGGCAAGTAGTGGACGAACAGGGAGAAGCTGTTATTGGCGCCAGTGTGATGGTGAAAGGTGCAAAAACCGGAACAATTACGGATTTGGACGGAAATTTTTCTGTTCAGGGAAAAGCGGGGCAAACGCTTTCTATAAGTTATGTTGGCTATACTCCATTGGATGTGAAAATTACAAAATTACAAAACAATCGATTCGTATTGAAGGAAAACACGGAAGTGCTTGACGAGGTTGTTGTTGTCGGTATGGATACGCAAAAGAGAAATACAATTACGGCGGCGGTATCTGTAGTGAAAGGAGATGATATCGTCAATCGTCCCATAACGGACCTCACCAGCGCTTTGCAAGGTAATGTAGCAGGATTAAATTTCGCATCGGATGCAATGGGAGGAGCTAAAGGAGGTGAGTTGGGTACGGATATAAAATTCAATATCCGTGGTGTTGGCTCTATCAATGGTGGCGAACCGTATGTATTGGTAGACGGAATCGAACAAAGTATGCAGAATGTGAATCCCGCCGATGTTGCTAGTATCAGTGTGTTGAAAGACGCCTCGGCAGCCGCGATTTATGGTGCCCGTGCCGCCTATGGTGTGGTATTGGTTACAACTAAAAGTGGAAATTCGGAAAAAGCTAAAGTAAGTTATTCGGGAACAGTTGGTTTTAGTTCTCCTATCCGTACTCCACAGATGATGAATTCTTTGGAGTTTGCTTATTATAATAATGCTTTGTATGATGCCGGTGCATCTGCTTCGGGGATTAATAGAATCTCAGACTCGGTTATAGAAAAGATTAAGGGATTCATGCAGAATCCATATTCAGAGGAATTTCCGGGAATAGATGTATCTAGTAACGGAGAAGACTGGGCTAGTGCATATTATGCCCAGTATGGCAATACGGATTGGTTTAAATACTATTACAAGGATAAGTCCATTCGTCATTCACATAATTTGAGTGTACAGGGTGGATCGCAGAAGATAAACTACTATATCGGTATGGGATATGTCTATCAGGAGGGCTTTCTGGATCATGTTAAGGATGATTTGAGCAAGTATAATCTGAATACAAAGCTACAGGCGAAGCCTACTGACTGGTTGAGATTCAACCTAAATAATAATATAACTTTGCAAATGATAAAACGTCCGATGCCCAACCAGTCTATTATTTATAATAAGATAGGTTCGCATCGTCCGTCACAAGTTACACATTTGCCGATTGATTCAAAATATAATATTCCCAGCTGGAACGAAACGCTTTTCATGCAAAATTCGAATTATGAAAATAATCGGCTTTCAGATGCCTTGTCAGTATCCGCTACGGCTACTCTAATGAAAGGATGGGATGTTACGGCTGAAATGAAGATACGTTTTGATGTAGAAAATAACAATATGATTCTATATGAGAATCCGCAATATGAAACTCCTTTAGGGACGCTAAAACCGGGTGATGCTACTGGACGCAGGCAAGGATTCTCTTATCCGAATATCGATTGGAAGTTAATGAAGTTCGGTTCTTATGCCCGTGGAAGTCTGTTCAATTATTATTTGTCGCCTAATGTGTCCAGTATGTATATTCAGCAATGGGGAAAACATTCTTTCAAGGCAATGGCGGGATTCCAAATGGAAATGAAAGAAGATTCCAATGAGTATATGTATAAAGATGGAATGATGAGTAATGATATCTTTTCTTTTGCAAATGCCAGCGGGAACGTCATAGCCGGAGAAGATCGTACACATTGGGCTACAATGGGGGCTTACCTTAAGTTGAACTGGAATTATGACAATATATATTTCTTTGAGTTCAGCGGGCGTTATGATGGCTCTTCACGTTTTGCAAAAGGAAACCGTTGGGGATTTTTCCCTTCATTCTCTGCTGGTTATGATATTGCCAGAACAGATTACTTCCAGAGGCTGAAACTTCCGGTGTCTCAATTGAAAGTCCGTGTGTCTTATGGTCGTCTGGGTAATCAGAATGGAGCCGGATTATACGATTATCTGGCTACTATGTCATTGGATGCTTTGGGATCTAATGGTTGGTTATTGCCTACTGCCTCTTCTGCCAGTGCTATCAAGGGAACGATAGCAAAGACCCCTAAAATGGTAAGTCCGTTTATTACATGGGAAAAAGTGGATAATGCAAACTTGGGACTTGATTTGATGCTGTTCGACAATCGGCTTTCTTTAGAAGCAAATATATACCAGCGCATGACAAGGGATATGATTGGTCCGGCCGAAGCTATTCCCGATATTAGTGGTATAGCTTCCGAAAACCGCTCTAAAATAAATAATGCTACATTGCGTAACCGCGGATGGGAGCTTTCGGTGAACTGGCATGATCAGCTGAAATGTGGATTTAGTTATGGCGTAGGATTCAATGTGTTTAGCTATAAGGCTGTCGTTACCAAATATAATAATCCAGATGGAACCATTTACAATAATCACACCGGGTATGGTCCTAATAAAGGATATTATGAAGGGATGGATCTTGGTGAGATTTGGGGGTATCAGGCTGACGACCTTTTCATGACAAACCGTGAGATTGATGATTACTTGCGAAAGGTGGATATGAGTGCGCTCAAGCCGGATGACATGTGGCGTCGTGGAGATTTGAAATATATAGATTCCAATAATGATGGGAAAATAGATGGTGGTGACGGTACGATATACAATCATGGTGACTTGAAGATTATTGGTAATACAACTCCCAAATATTCGTTCGGTATCAATTTGAATGTGGGATATAAGGGTTTTGAAGTATCTACTTTATTGCAAGGAGTGGCAAAAAGGGATTTCCCGATTTCGGGAAGTAGCTATATGTTTAGTGCAGGTAGCTATAACTTCAAGGAGCATCTGGATTATTTCAGCCCGGAGACTCCGAATGGCTTTTTGCCTCGTCTGACTAGCTGGAAAAATAATCAGGACTTTTATGTAAATACAGGGTATAATTCAACTCGCTATTTATTGAATGCAGCTTATATGCGTATGAAGAACCTGACTGTATCATATAATTTCGATAAGAAGTTGCTAAAACATATCGGTATTAGTCGACTGAAATTGTATGTAGCATGCGATAACCTGTTTACTGTAACAAAATTGCCAAAACAGTTTGATCCGGAAACGCTTAATCAGGTGAACGGAATGGCTGGAGGTACTACTACAGAGGCTCCGGGTCTAACCTCACCGGTCGTATCTAATGGTAATGGTATGGTGTATCCGCTAAACCGGAATTTTGTATTCGGACTTGATTTTACTTTTTAAATAGAGGATAATGATGAAAAAAATATATTTATTAGCAGTAGCTTTAGCCGGTACTTTATTGACTTCCTGTTCTGACTTTCTGGATAAAGTGCCTTTGGTGGTGCCCAGTAGCGAGACATTCTTGACGAATCAAAGTGCCGTGACTAATTATGTCAATGGTTTGTATATTGCTCTTCCTTCTGCAGGTGCCTATGGCATGGGAATAATGGGAGAAGAAAAGAATAGTGATAATATGGTAGCCATGGTGTATGACAGGCGTATGAACGGAGAGTTGCAAGAATCTATCGGAGGCGTAACAGAATGGCAGAAAGGATACCAGAATCTACGTAGTGTCAATTACTTCTTAGAATATTATAAAGTACCGGCAGCTGAAGAAACGGCGGAAGTATTATCTCTGAAAGGAGAAGCCTATTTCTTTCGTGCATATTGGCACTATTACTTGTTGACTAAATTCGGCAGTATTCCTGTGATGGACAAGTTTTGGGATGGAAACGCTACCGTTGGCGGGTTACAGATTCCGGCACGTGATCGTTCGGCAGTGGCACAATTCATTCTTGATGATTTGAAGGCAGCTAAAGAGTTGCTATATTCCCGCAGCAAATATCAGGGATTGCGTATTTGTAAAGAAGCTGCTATGGTTATGGCGATGAGAGTGGCACTCTTTGAAGGTACGTGGGAGAAATATCATAAAGGTACTGACTTTGCCGCTGCCGAGTATAAATCAGATGATTTTTTGCAGCAAGTACTTACTTTGGGAGATGAATTGTTTCAAATGGGTATTACATTAAACACAAAAGAGAATGATAAATCAGTGAAGAATATTGATGATGCGTATGGAAACCTGTTCAATTCAAAAGATTTGTCGGCTACTCAGGAAGTGTTGTTTTGGAAGAAATATTCAATTGCCGACAACTTGGTTCACAGTTTAAATACGAATTTATCCAGTGGAATGTGTGATGCTGAAGGACCAGCCGGACTTTCTCAATCATTAGTAGATAATTATTTAAGTGTGGATGGCAACTTTATTGATCCCACAGCCGCAAAATTTAAAGATTTCAATGAATCTTTTAAGGATAGGGATGGTCGGTTGCTGGCCACTGTAATGCATTCGGACTGTAAATACAAATCGATGACAGTGAAAGGAGCTAAGAAAATGCTGGTGAAGGCTTATTCAGAGGAAGATAAAGATTTAATCAATCCTCCTCAAATTGTAAGTACCGGAAATCAGAGTAATACTACCGGCTATCATATCCGTATGGGAATTGATACTACATTCGTAAGTGGGCAGGGAGAAACTGCCACTCCAATGATTCGTTATGCAGAAGCCTTGCTGGCTTATGCAGAAGCTGCGGAAGAATTGGGAAAATGTGACGCTGCTGTTTTGGAGAAGACTATAAAGCCATTACGCGAACGGGCCGGAGTCACTTATCTCGCTCCATCAGCTATTGATCCCAATTTCCCTGATTTTGGTTATACAATTTCTGCCAATCTGCAAGAAATCCGTCGGGAAAGACGCTCTGAACTGCCATTGCAGGGAATGCGTTTGGATGATTTGATGCGTTGGAGAGCACATAAGTTATTCCAGGGGAAACGTGGCGGAGGCGCTTACTTTGGAGCCGGCAGCGTTTTATATAAATCAATTGATCCGAAGAATGAAGAATTGGCTCAAATTCTGGTAGACAATAACGATTACTTGGATCCACTGAAAAATGTTCTTCCACGTGGGTTCCAGTTTGATGCGGGACGTGATTATCTACTTCCGATTCCACCGAGCGAGATATCATTGAATAAAGAACTGACACAGAATCCGGGGTGGCGCAAAAATTGAGAAGCATCAACTTAAGTTCATTGATAATTATAAAGAAAAAAACATGAAGAATATATTCTACAAACTATTTTCAATATCTCTATTGGGTGTATGCTTGATGGGATGTGAAGATGAAACTAAGTATTTGCCTTTACCACAAGCTGTTCCTTTTACGATGACTGTCAATAATACGACTTTTGTAATGGGCGAAAAGTTAGTTGTCGATTTGGATATTAATCCGGATAAGGATGGAAGCGAGGTTTTGGCTAACGAAGATTTTGATATTTATTTTACCGCTAAAACTGGTACGGAGGATGTGTCCGGCGTATTCAAAGATTTTCATAACATCGTTACTTTTCCGAAAGGTGAGAAGAGTATTCGTGTTGAGTTCCCTCTGAAAGAAACTGGATTGGAAGGAAGTAAAAACTTTAATTTTGTAGCTTTTTCCCGCGGATACGAGATTGGTAACCCTAGTTTTCCTATGAAAGTGTCCGATTACTATCGGGTAAATATGGCAATACAAGGCAATGCGGACAATATAGTAACGGAAGGTGATAAATTTGTGTTGGTAGCCAGTCTGGATAAACCGAGGGCAATACCTATTGTGGTAAGTATCAGCGCAAAAGCGGAGGATGAGAGCTCTTTTGAAAATTTGCCCAGTGAACTGACTATTCCTGCAGGAGCGCTGAACGCAAAAACTGACCCTATATCTTTAGTTATGGATGGAGCGAAGACAGGAGACAAGGAGTTGACATTGAATTTCACTTCAAACTCTGAAGCTAATCCGATGAAGTCTGATAAATTAGTAATTATGATGACTGACCTCGAATCTCTTGCCAATCCGGATATGTATGATCCGACCTTGGTGTATGAACATCCGGAATATCCATTTGTATCTAAAGGCAATAAAAGCAAATTCGATGCTTGGTGGGGGAGTGACAGAAGCTCGTCTGTAGAAATAACCGGAAAAACGGGTGCTAAACCTGGAACTGATTATGCTTCGTTAACTTCGCATCCCAACCAGAAATTAGCAGAGGAAGGATGGAAATTCTGGAGTGGCGTAGAGTTCCATTTTATACAAAGCTCTTTCGGGTGGAGTATGCCGACGAAGCCGAATACGTCGTTTGGTAACTATAGGCATTGGTCTTTTAATTATATTCCAACTAAATCAATACAAGATGTGTTTGCTGCTAATCGCGATAAATGTTCTAATGTAACAGAAGACGGTACTTATCAATTGTGGGTACAAGCTGGTTCCACACCGGGAGACGGACTTGGTGCGAGTAGAGATTACGGTTCGGCTGCTGTATATATTGGAAGAGGCGGTTCAGGTGCTTCTACCCGTTTTATACACATCAATCCGGGAATGCGTATAGAAATGAGAGTGCGTGTGACGGGAGATCGTACGGGTATTGTTCCGGTCATTGAGCTTAGAGATGCACCTGGGGGCGTATTTGATAAACAAATACAGAGAATCGATATTCTTAGAAATACGAAAGGAAACTTGGTGACACAAGGTGTTTTCTCGACAATGGAAGATGGTACTAAAACAAGCCCACTCCCCAAAATTGGTGATTATAATATTTATTGGGTAGAATTGACTACAGATGGAATAAAAGTAGGAATCAATGGAAGTACGAATGTAGATGTCCCTTCGACAAGTTCTTGGGGTTTTGCTCCTGCAGATGGCTTGGCTTTGGATTTCCTTTTTGCTCCGGCAGACAATCGTCCGGACGGATGGGATAGTGTATTGAAGGCTATTTCCGAACCTAAGACCGATCCGAATACACCTATGATGGAAATTGATTGGATTCGTTTTTATACGAATAGCACGTATTCGGACGAAGGTGTGACATACTGGGCAAATGCAGGTCAATTATTCTACTAATATAGTGTTCTGCTTTCAATAGATTAATTGATAAAATGTCGGAAGTCAGGTGTTTATGCATCTCTTTCGACATTTTCACTCTTAAAAGTTTTATTACCATGAAGAAAGAAATCTTAATTATTCTCGTGCTATTGACGTCTTTGATTAGTATGCATGCCGCCAACTTGACATCTCCCCCTATTTCAATAGTTCCCCGTCCGGCGCAGGTCGTGCCGGGAGAGGGCAACTTTACCTTCTCTTCTCAAACGCTGTTTTCGGTAGAGAACCATGAGCAGGCTGTCATCGTCCGCAACTTTATAAACTTATTGAAGAGAAGCTCGGGGATCACCTCACAGTTGGCAATAGGTGGCAGTGAGAAGAGCCATGTCTGCTTTACAATCGACTCTTCTTTAAAAAGCGAAGCCTATCAGTTGGCAGTTACTCCGGAACAGATTCAGGTAAAGGCATCGGATATAAAAGGCTTTTTCTATGCATTACAGACCATCCGCCTATTGTTGCCGTCGGCTGTTGAAGGCAATCAACAGGCTAAGAATATCCGATGGAGTATCCCCGCCGTAACCATTCAGGATGAGCCGCGCTTCGGTTATCGGGCATTGATGCTGGATGCCGCCCGTTTCTTCATCCCCAAGGAAAACGTGTTGCGTATCATCGACTGTATGGGCATGCTCAAAATCAATACGCTTCATTTCCATCTCACGGACGATAACGGCTGGCGATTGGAAATCAAGAAATATCCCCGTTTGACGGAAGTGGGAGCATGGAGAGTGAACCGCATGGACGTTCCCTTCTATTTCTGCCGTAACGCCGAACCGGGTGAACCCACTCCTATCGGTGGATTTTATACACAGGAAGATATTAAAGAAATGGTCTCCTATGCTGCCGACCGCCAGATAGAAATTATCCCCGAAATAGATATGCCGGCTCACAGCAACGCTGCACTGGCTGCCTATCCGCAACTGGCCTGCCCCGTAGTAGACAGTTACATCGGAGTAATTCCGGGTTTGGGCGGAAGTAATTCGGGAGTGATTTATTGTGCCGGAAACGATAGTGCATTTACATTCTTGCAAGATGTTTTAGATGAAGTGATGGCAATCTTCCCTTCGCGATATATTCATCTGGGAGGAGATGAGGCGCAGAAAGGGTACTGGAAAAAATGCCCGCTTTGCCAGCAGCGGATAAAGAAAGAGCACCTTGCCAACGAAGAAGACCTGCAAGGTTACTTTATGAAACGGATGAGCGACTATGTACGCAGCAAAGGACGCGAAGTGATAGGTTGGGATGAACTGACAAATAGCAGTTTCCTGCCGGAAGGTGTTATCATCCAAGGCTGGCGCGGACTCGGTACGGCTGCTTTGAAAGCCGCGGAAAAAGGACATCAGTTCATTATGACCCCTGCCCGCATCTTGTATCTGATTCGTTATCAAGGCCCGCAATGGTTCGAACCCCAGACCTATTTCGGAAATAACACGCTGAAAGACATCTACGATTACGAACCTGTGCAAGCGGACTGGAAACCGGAATATGCTTCTTTGTTAAAGGGCGTACAGGCATCTATGTGGACGGAGTTCTGCAATAAGCCGGAAGATGTCGATTATTTAGTGTTCCCCCGTCTTGCCGCCCTGGCGGAAGTGGCATGGACACAGCCCGAACACAAGGACTGGACTGCGTTTTTGAAAGGACTGGATGCCTATAATGAGCATCTGACAGCTAAAGGCATCGTTTACGCCCGTTCAATGTACAACATCCAGCATACGGTAACTCCAAACGATGGAATGCTTGAAGTGAAACTGGAATGTATCCGTCCTGATATGGAGATACATTATACGACGGACGGCAGCGAACCTACGGCAACTTCACCGCTCTACGAAAAAATAGTGCCTGTAAAAGAGGCGCTTACCCTAAAAGGTGCAACTTTTGCGTACGGCAGACAGATGGGAAAGACATTGATACTTCCTGTCCGATGGAACCTGGCTACCGCCAAACCTGTACTGGGAACCAATCCGACTGAAAAGCTCCTGACGAATGGAATACGCGGAAGCCTGAAATATTCGGATTTCGAGTGGTGCTCATGGGCGGACAATGACTCTGTCTCTTTTACGATTGACTTGCTGAAGCCGGAAATGCTGAACACGTTGACATTGGGATGCATCACGAACAATGGAATGGCTATCCATAAACCGGCATCCGTGAGGGTGGAAGTTTCGGATGATAACTCCAAGTTCCGCGAAGCCGTTGTGCAGAGCTTCACGTCTGAAGAGATTTTCCGTGAAGGGAATTTTATAGAAAACCTGTCATTGAAACTGGGAGGCACACAGGCCCGTTATGTACGTGTGACCGCCAAAGGTCCGGGAGTTTGTCCTGCATCTCATGTGAGACCGGGACAGACATCGAGAATCTTTTTTGATGAAGTGATGCTGGAGTAAGACAAGCCAGGCAGGTGTGGAGGGCGGCGCATAAGCGCGGATTATTTTTTAAGTCTAGTAAGGTGGCGATTGATTAAATAGACTATATATAGCTTGCGTGTTGGACATATAGATCCAACACGCAGGTCATATATGCCATACACATTGGATCTATATGTCCAACATGCACGGTATATAGCTCCTGTAAGTAGTTGATAATTAGCGTTATTCTACCAGACTTTTTGCTCTTTCCAATGCTACGTTGATATTCGGACAGATATTCTCTTTTCCCAGCAACTCGTAGAATCCGGCTTTTTCCAGTACATTATGCACGTT
>CAUHML010000099.1 GCA_959606905.1 uncultured Bacteroides sp.
AACTGGTTGGCGTGCATCCCGTCGCGTATATGACGGATCGGGCTGACTGTAAACAGCCATTTTAGATCCGGATTCCGGGCGGCCATTTCGGTGATGAGTGCTGTATAATCTTCTACAATTTCTTCAACAGACAGAAGCCTACGATTAAATTTATTCTCAGGCAGTTTATGACAGTTAGACACTACCTTTCCCGTTTCTTTCTGCTCATAAACATAAGCAGTTCCAAAAGTCAACATCAGCCAGTCAAGTTTTTGCATAGCCTGATGAACTTGTAACAGCCGAATATTGATATTCTGCAATGTACTTTCCAAGGTAGGTCCAGAAAAAAGACCATGATGCATAGGACTATGCCAAAGGTCATTATGGAAAAACAAGTCACCCTTCTTATATACTTTTCTTTTTAAGATTTCAATCAGAACAGCAGAAAGAGAAGAAGGGTTGTAAAGAATACCAAAAGGATTCAAATCTAATTGAAATTTGGCATCTTTCAAAAAAGTCCCTACATTTTGGACAAAGCAAGATCCCATCATGAGTATTTGTCCGGCATGAGTAATAGGCGGTAAACCAACAGGTAACTCTATTTGTGTACGGAAATCCATATTATTTTCTCTTTAAAAATTTCAAACTATTCTCCAAGCACTACCCAATACCCATATCGTTTGCTTCCTACGCGTTTTAATAAGCCCAACTCCTGTAAACGTGCCAAGTTATATTTTATACCATCGACTGTTATACCTTCAATATGACTATTTAAATCCGCCCGTGTGGCCTCCGGATGTTCTCTTAGATAACTTAAAATCATATTTTGGGCTTCTGTTAATTTCTGGGTAGTGTATTGGGTAGTAGATTGGGTAGTAGATTGGGTAGTAGATTGAGTAGTAGATTGAGCCGGTCTTCGTTCATTATCGGCACTATCTTCCATATTTGTATTCTCCTGATAATTCTTTTTAATAAACTGTACTTGAAAAGACAAACCAACCTCCTTCCAACATAAATCAATTTCAGGATAAGATTTCATTTCTTCAGCCACCATTTTCAATCCATTACCCCATTGGTCAATGATGCCAAGTCTTTTAAACACAGGAGCTATTACTTTATTTCTTGCATCTGATTGGCGGCTCTCCATTGCCGAATAATCAATAGAGGGTGGTAAAAGACCAGGACTTGTGATCTCAACCATATCATCATATATGGCAACTTTGACATCTTTTCCTGTCAGAGAATAATCTCTATGTACAATCGCATTACGGATAATCTCCCTTATTGCCTTCACTGGATACTCCCAACGTGAAACCGTATATACTCCCTCTATATTTGCTGCTTTATTAATATGCCGAAGTACAAAGTTATAAGTTTCTTCCGCCTGTAACCCAATGTGGACAATAATACTTTTTTGATCTAAAAACTCTTCCGTTCCTATCCCTTTGAAACGGGCACATTCAACTTTGGCATTCGGAAACATAGAATTACGCAAATTATCATCCGAAAATAGAAGTAAAGCTTTTGTAGGATATTCTTTATCCTGTTCAGTCTTAACCAATTCCAGTTTACGAAGTACTTGAATATTTAAATCTTCACCTGTTTTCTCTTTGTAGAGTAATTTAAGCCCACTTATATCCAATTCATCTGCGGACTTATCCATGACAACCTCACTATCAAAAGAAATATTTCTCCGTCTCCGCTCTAACTCTGCAATAATTGTTTCATCAGCTAGTTTATTGGTTGAACCAACCCTAATATAAGTTCCTTTCAGCTTCCCTTTATCTTTAAGATAGTAAGGGGGCATACTTCCACGATAAATACACACTTTAATAAGGTGTTTGTCCTCTATAGTTAAAAAAGAGACTTCAGGTAATATAATCGGATAACATCTATCATATATTAAATTACTAATTTGCTCTTCAATACGAGGTAATTCTTCTTCGGACAACCCTATTATCTGTCGCGGGTTATCATTGATACCTATATAAATTTCACCTCCCGCATCATTGGCAAAAGCCACTACAGTTTTTGCTAAATCAGAATTTGTAGGAAGCTCACCTTTAAATTCTAAACGCCGACCTTCAGACTGGTTTATAAGTTCATTAATAGACATCTATTGAATATATTGTTTTTAAAACTTTTTCTCGAAGCAAAAGTACAATAAAGATATGACAAATAATTGGAGAAGCAAAAGAACTTTCTTATCTTTGTCTTTATCTGATAATCAAACCAACAAACTGCAAAATATAATTATCCATAATATGAATAACATACAAGTTAGCCTAAAAGCAGATAACCAAAACGGAATACTATCCATACAAGGAGTTGATTTGTTTAGTATCATAGATACCGACTGGAACTGGAACAATATTTCATTCATACAAATCAGCTATCAATGAATATTTCTAATCAATTATTGGATGAAATAGCCAAAGAGTGCCAACCATTATTTAAAGGAATAAAACAAGAAGACATACATGTAAAATGATTAGTTCATTGATAAAAAGTAACCATTTAGATTAACTGGATAGTTAACCTACTCTCATTTATTCATTTATTATTGGTACTACAGACTGATTAGACAGTAGGAAACAAAATAAGTTTTTCGCCGAAAAGGAGGTCGAATATACTTTCTTTTCGTATTTTTGCACTAAATTTCCTAGAATCATGAATAGTGAACCAACATATAACTTGTTAAACTCCATCAATTACCCCGAAGACCTACGTAAACTAACCGTAGAGCAACTGCCGGAAGTATGCGGTGAACTAAGACAAGACATTATTAAAGAACTCTGCTGCAACCCCGGACATTTCGCCGCCAGCCTGGGGACCGTGGAACTAACCGTAGCTCTGCACTACGTCTACAATACACCATACGACCGTATTGTATGGGACGTGGGACATCAGGCATACGGCCACAAAATTCTTACAGGACGCCGTGAAGCATTTTCTACAAACAGGAAACTCGGAGGAATCCGCCCTTTCCCATCTCCGGAAGAAAGCGAATATGATACTTTCACGTGCGGACACGCTTCCAATTCGATTTCTGCCGCTCTCGGTATGGCTGTCGCAGCCGCCCGGAAAGGAGACGCCAAACGCCATGTAGTAGCCATTATCGGCGACGGATCAATGAGTGGCGGACTGGCTTTTGAAGGACTGAACAACGCATCTGCCACGTCGAACAACCTGCTCATTATCCTGAATGACAATGATATGGCAATCGACCGCAGCGTAGGAGGCATGAAGCAGTATCTTTTCAACTTAACGACTTCCAACCGCTATAATCAGCTACGTTTCAAGCTCTCGCGCATGCTGTTCAAGCTTGGCATTTTAAACGAAGAACGCCGCAAAGCACTCATCCGTTTCGGAAATAGCCTGAAATCAATGGCGGCACAGCAACAGAATATTTTTGAAGGGATGAATATCCGTTACTTCGGTCCGATAGACGGACACGACGTAAAGAACCTGGCAAGAGTATTACGTGATATCAAAGATATGCAAGGACCTAAAATCCTGCACCTGCACACTATCAAAGGAAAAGGATTCGGTCCGGCAGAGAAACACGCTACCGAATGGCATGCTCCCGGCAAATTCGATCCCGTCACCGGCGAACGTTTCATTGCCAACACCGAAGGAATGCCCCCGCTTTTCCAGGACGTATTCGGAAATACACTGGTGGAACTTGCCGAAGCCAACCCGAAGATTGTCGGTGTCACTCCCGCCATGCCCAGCGGCTGTTCGATGAATATACTAATGGAGAAAATGCCGAAACGCGCTTTCGATGTCGGTATTGCCGAAGGACATGCGGTTACCTTCTCCGGAGGAATGGCTAAAGACGGACTACAACCATTCTGCAATATCTATTCTTCTTTTATGCAACGGGCGCATGATAATATCATCCACGACGTAGCGATTCAGAATCTCCCAGTTGTTTTGTGTCTCGACCGCGCCGGACTGGTTGGCGAAGACGGTCCTACTCACCACGGAGCTTTTGACATGGCATGTTTACGCCCGATCCCTAACCTGACTATCTGTTCCCCGATGGACGAACATGAATTACGTCGCCTGATGTATACGGCACAATTGCCGGACAAGGGACCGTTCGTGATCCGCTACCCCCGTGGACGAGGCGTACTGGTAGACTGGAAATGTCCGCTGGAAGAGATTCCGGTAGGAAAAGGACGGATACTGAAAGAGGGTAGCGACCTTGCAGTGATTACTATCGGACCGATAGGAAATGTAGCCGCCCGTGCCATCACCCGGGCAGAAGCAGATTTAGGTCTGTCCATCGCCCATTACGATTTACGATTCCTGAAACCGCTGGATGAAGAGTTGTTGCATGAGGTAGGACGTAAATTCCAACGTATCCTGACTATCGAAGACGGAATTATCAAAGGCGGTATGGGTAGCGCTGTCCTCGAATTTATGGCAGACAACGAATACAAACCGACCGTAAAGCGTATCGGTATCCCTAATATATTTGTAGAACATGGGGCAGTTGCCGAACTGTACCAACTGTGCGGCATGGATGAAGAAGGGATTCTGACTAAAATAAAAGAATTTATCAATTGACATGAAGATTATTATTGCCGGTGCCGGCAACGTAGGCACCCATTTGGCCAAACTGTTATCGCGCGAGAAGCAAGATATTATCTTGATGGATGATGACGAAGAGAAACTAAGTGCTCTTAGCGCCAACTTTGACTTGCTGACTGTTGCCGCTTCTCCTTCTTCCATCTCCGGATTGAAAGAAGTGGGCGTCAAAGAAGCCGACCTGTTCATCGCAGTCACACCGGACGAAAGCCGCAACATGACTGCCTGTATGCTGGCTACCAACCTGGGAGCCAAAAAGACAGTGGCGCGTATCGACAACTATGAATATCTTCTACCCAAAAATAAAGAGTTTTTCCAGAAGCTGGGAGTAGATTCTCTGATTTACCCGGAAATGCTGGCTGCTAAAGAAATCGTATCTTCCATGCGCATGAGCTGGGTACGCCAATGGTGGGAGTTCTGCGGAGGTTCGCTGGTTCTGATTGGTACGAAGATGCGCGAAAAGGCTGAAATCCTGAATATACCGCTGCACCAATTAGGCGGTCCCAACATTCCTTACCACGTAGTGGCCATCAAACGCGGAACAGAAACGATTATCCCTCGCGGAGACGATGTTATTAAATTGCATGATATTGTTTATTTCACCACTACCCGCAAGTACATTCCTTATATACGTAAGATAGCCGGCAAAGAAGACTATGCCGACGTACGCAATGTAATGATTATGGGAGGTAGCCGTATCGCAGTCCGTACCGCACAATATGTGCCGGACTATATGCAGGTGAAAATAGTGGATAATGACCTGAACCGTTGCAACCGTCTGACAGAGCTACTGGATGACAAAACAATGATTATCAACGGAGACGGTCGCGACATGGATCTGCTTATCGAGGAAGGGCTAAAGAATACCGAAGCATTTGTAGCCCTGACCGGCAACTCGGAAACGAATATCCTTGCCTGTCTCGCCGCCAAACGCATGGGAGTGGAAAAGACGGTGGCAGAAGTGGAGAACATCGACTATATCGGTATGGCAGAGAGTCTCGACATCGGCACGGTTATCAATAAAAAAATGATTGCTGCCAGCCATATCTACCAAATGATGCTGGACGCCGACGTGTCTAATGTGAAATGCCTGACTTTTGCCAATGCGGACGTTGCAGAATTCACCGTACCGGAAGGGGCCAAAATAACCAAACACCTGATTAAAGACCTGGGGCTTCCCAAAGGCACCACCATCGGAGGAATGATCCGTAACGGAGAAGGTATCCTGGTGACAGGTGATACGCAAATCCGCCCCGGCGACCATGTAGTCGTATTCTGCTTAAGCATGATGATTAAAAAGATTGAGAAGTTCTTTCACTAAGTATCAACAAATACTTGTATATGATTAACTCGAAGATGATATTCCGGATTCTGGGTTTTCTGCTTCTGATAGAAACAGTTATGCTATTATGTTGTGGAGGTGTTTCTCTTTTTTATAAGGAGAATGACTTGCAGAGTTTTCTGGTTTCATCGGCTATTACCACTAGCATCGGTATTCTGTTGCTCGCCATCGGGAAAGACGCAGTGAAATCCCTGAATCGCCGTGATGGATATGTCATAGTCAGTGTAGCATGGGTCACCTTTTCCCTTTTCGGAATGTTACCTTATTATATAGGAGGGTATATCCCAAGTGTTACGGATGCATTTTTTGAAACGATGTCCGGGTTCAGCAGTACGGGTGCCACCATCTTGAATAATATAGAGTCAATGCCTCATGGAATACTTTTTTGGCGGGCTATGACGCAATGGATAGGCGGTTTGGGTATTGTATTCTTCACCATTGCCGTTCTACCGATTTTCGGTGTGGGTGGAATTCAGGTGTTTGCAGCAGAAGCCAGCGGTCCTACTCATGACAAAGTGCATCCCCGTATTGGTATCACTGCCAAATGGATTTGGGGTATTTATGCCGGAATGACAGGAACATTGATTGTCTTATTAGTATTTGGAGGTATGAGTGTGTTTGACAGTATATGCCATGCTTTCACGACAACCAGCACTGGCGGATTTTCTACCAAACAAGCAAGTATCGAATATTATCATTCACCCTATATAGATTATGTAATCTCTATTTTCATGTTTCTTTCGGGCATCAACTTCACGCTATTACTGTTGATGTTCAATGGAAAAATAAAGAAGTTCATTCATGATGCAGAGCTAAAGTTCTATTTCTGGTGTGTCTCTTTCTTTACTATATTTATTGCAGTCTGGCTTCATCAGACTTCTTCTATGGAGATAGAAGAAGCGTTCCGTAAATCACTTTTCCAAGTGATTTCCTTGCAAACTTCTACGGGATTTGCCACAGCCGATTATATGCTTTGGCCTTCTATCCTTTGGGGATGCCTTCTAATAGTGATGATAATCGGAGCCTGTGCCGGCAGTACAACAGGAGGTATAAAATGTATTCGTATGGTTATCCTGTTTCAGGTTGTGAAAAACGAATTCAAACATATTCTTCACCCTAATGCCGTGCTCCCGGTGCGAGTTAACAAACAGGTTATTTCTCCTTCCATCCAGTCTACAGTATTGGCCTTTACTTTTTTATATGCAGTCATCGCTATCATCAGCATACTTATCATGATGGGGCTGGGAGTCGGTTTTCTGGAATCAATCGGAACGGTTATCTCAAGTATGGGTAATATGGGACCGGGACTCGGCACATGCGGCCCGGCTTTTTCATGGAGTCAATTGCCTGATGCCGCCAAATGGCTGCTTTCTTTTTTAATGCTCTTGGGACGTTTGGAATTGTTTACAGTATTACTACTTTTCACTTCCGATTTCTGGAAAAAGAATTAAGAATTCAATAAAGGTAGTCTCTTTAATGCAAAAGCTACAATAAGGAGTACATTATCAGGCTATTACAAAGAGTACTTATCTATTCATATATTCTCAACGATACTCACTGTAATAAGAAAAAATACTCATCGCAATGAGAAAAAGTTCTCATTACAGTGAGAATTCTTTCTCATTACGGTGAGTATTCTATCGTATTTCTACGCTGTTATCACATCATATCTTTCTAAGTAAAATCTTTCTTACAACAGGCTTATTTATTTCATAAATCTTATTGATAAGAACATCCATTTCCTGTTGGCGAGCATCACGGACAGCTTCAAACATCATCTTTGAATACATATCACGACGTCCCTTCAACCAAACGTTTTTATCCAAGTTTTCATCCATCACCTCGATCGCTTTTCTGTCGTCAGCATACAACAATCCCTTTTGCTGGAAAAAGCCGAATTCACACCACGCATATTCTCTGAATGTTCTTTCAATTTCCCAACGATATTCATTCAAGTGCATCACCGTCAATGCTTGTTGGTATTGGGGAGTTTTGGATTCAGCAGCAAGATTAATGCCCTTTGCCAGTTCATCTCCACTCCAGGTTCCAATTTCTTCATCGTCTATCAACAACTTATAATTGCCTTTCAGTCCTGTTACTTTCAACGTTTCACGGTTCATCTCTTCCATAAAAGGAACAACTTTCAGCACTTCTGCCTGGCTCTTTTTCTGTCCCCAACCACGAGCAATAGTATCTAAAGGATAAGGAAGAGCTTCTGCCAAATAGTCAAAACTCAAATCTTTTCCGTTCTTCTTTATATTTGAAACGGTACAATTTTCCGACTTAACGGCTTGTTTTTTATTGGCATTAATCTCCATATCCGCTACTTCTTTACCTACAAATCCCTGGGCTTTCAGGAAAAGATAGGCCATCACCATGTGCCCGTCGTTATCGGGATGAATACGGTCACTACCACAAAGGGTAAAGGTAGGATCTTTCTGCTGATATTGCTGATTAATAGCTGTCATAGGAGCATTTAAATCGGTAAATTCCCAATTATTCTTAGCTGCCGATTCTTTCTGATATTCAACAAGCCGTTTGATGGTTTCATTTTTTGTCTTGAACGGTGTATTCTCTTTCAGTTGTACGGTTTCATCATACGGAGAAGTTCCGACCATCACGATACGGGTATCAGGAAGATCTTTAAAACGTTTCTCCATCTGCTGATAATTCTTTATACTTTCCTGATATTTCTGCTCACCGAATTCTTTGGGCTTATCACCGTTATATTCAAAATATCCGGAATCATTCATACCAAAAGTAACCATCAACACGGAAGGTTTCATCGCAAAAATATCACCATCCAGACGTTTGTTCATATCATAGGCCGTATCTCCACCAATACCACCGTTGAAAACACGGATAGGCATATCCGGAAAACGAGTCATATAATATAACCAGATGTATGAATGGTAATGCCCACCATCCGTTATACTATTTCCCAAGAACACTGCTCTCTCACCCTCCTTAAAAGGTTTCACAGTTTGTGCAAACGCAGCAGTACATGTCATACAAGCCGCTGCAATCAATACAAAAAGTTTTTTCATGTCTTAATTTCTATTTTATAAACTGTTATTTTCATTATGAACGTTCTCTTTATTTTTTGAGAGGATCATATACGGCAACTGCCACGCGTGAATCGGCACAGCCATAATATAAGAACCATTTCTGATTGTGGAATACAAGTCCTTCTATAAATACGGTTCCAGCTGGGTATTGTCCGCTCTTTTCAAAGTCTGATTCGGGAATATAGAAAGGTTTATCCAAGCGATCGATTAGTTTAGTAGGATCTTTGGCATCAAATAAGGCTTGTCCGGCGCAATAAGAGTTGGCTGTATACAGTGTGTCTCCTTCTGCGTCCGATTTATTTTTGCCGTTATAAAGCAGCAGTATTCCTTTGTCAGTCAGGATGGCAGGAGGACCACATTCGGTCAGGTCACTGTCGAACTTACCTGCGCGGGGAGTCATCACTTTCAGGAATTCTCCATTTTCATCCAACATCGGTTCCCAGTTGACAAGGTCTGTGGAAGTGGCTACATTCACAAACTTTTCTCCCCAGTACATCCAGTATTTGCCGTCAATCTTGGCAATCACTTGTTTGCCGTCGATTAATTGGGTTACGATAGAGGCAGATTTGGAAAATTCATCCATGAATCTTCCGTTATATGCTTTTGCGAAAGCCGGTCCATGTTTTTCCCACGTTTGAAGATCGCGCGAGGTAGCCACTGCCAAACGCGCCTGTTTGCGGTTCCATTGTGTGTAATGCATTACGTAAAGCCCGTCTTCTGTTACAGCAACACGTGGGTCTTCGCAACCGCCGGGATTTTCCAGTTCTTTCTGACTGTCGTCTGCCGGATAAAATACAGGTACGGACATTCGTTTGAAGTGTAGTCCGTCGTCAGAAGAGGCATATCCCAAACGGGAGGTACGTGATCCGATACCGATTGCCGAGTTGTCTTCAGCCCGGTAGAAGACTACTACTTTCCCATCATAAACAGTAGCAGCGGGATTAAACGTATCACTCGCTTCCCATGCTACTGACTCCTGTCGCATCGGACAATAGAAAAAGGTAGTAGTGTCAGGAGAAATAATCGGATTAATTCCTTCCGGACGCTGGAAATCTGCCCACGCCCAATCCGGGAATTCTGCTGTTTGCTTCTTCTCGCCACAGGAAGTGATTAATGCGGCAGCCATCAGTAGATAAGCTATGTTTTGTAGTTTTCTTTTCATTTTCACGTTTGATGTTATAAATAAGTGCTCTTACAAAATTATCTTATATCATAAATTTATATACCTCGTTGATTTGCTTTAAGGAAAAGAGGGAGGCGTCACTTTAGTTCCCCACTTCACGTCAGGCTTGGACGAGGTAGTGTATTCTATTGTAGCCCCATTATTCAGTTGATCCCAATCGATCCATGTACTGTCATACGGTTTACCGTTCAGCTTCATGGATTTGATATAAATATTCTTTTCCGAACCGCCTTTTATCACCATATCCCCTTTCTTCAAATGAACTTTCACGGATGAGAATATCGGAGTATTCACCGTAAAGCCTCCCACTCCCGGTATTTCGGGATAAAGACCGATACAAGCGAACACATACCAGGCGCCCATCGTCCCTAAATCATCATTGCCCGGCAGACCATCAATTTTACTTGAATACTGTTCATTCAATACACGATTAATAATCTCCTGTGCTTTATAGGGAGTTCCGACCCAGTTGTATATCCAAGGAATGTGAAAGCTCGGTTCATTGCCGGAAGCGAACCAGGCATCATTATAGCCGGCATCCAGACGAGTAAAGAATTCATCCAGGCGTTTTTCTGCCGCTGCTTTACCTCCAATGATTTCTATCAGCCCGGCAATATCGTATGGCACCATCCAGAAATAATTCTTATAGGTCGATTCACGGAAATCTTCAGTCAGTGGTTTCCACGAACCATCCGGATTACGTGATTGCAACCATCCGGTTTCCGGGTTATACAGATTCTTCCATGAACGTGCAAAATGGAAATAACGCCAGCTTGCAAACTCATCTCCTACGGCATGTAAGGCAAATTGTGCGATTGCAAAATCAGCGGAAGTATATTCTAGTTGTATAGAAGCGTTGTAATATCCTTTATCCAAATACTGTTTCAGTCCCGGACGAGCCTCAACCTCCTGTGACATCGCTCCCGGTTCTTCCGCTCCTTTTCTCATGGTTTTGAAAATCGGTTTCGGGTCATAATTGCGGGCACCAAAAGCGTAAGCATTGGATATCAGGATAGGAGTCGGATCTCCTTGCATCACGCCGGTCTCTATATTAGCCATCACCCAACGCGGGAAAGCACCACCAGCTTCTTCGGCAAACAATTGGTGAGAAATAACAATATCAGAGGCTACTTCAGGATCAAGGATTGACAATAGTTGAATCTGTGTACGATAGGTATCCCAGTTGCTAAAAGAAGTATAGTGCTTGGAACGGGATTTATGCACTCTGAAGTCAGCTCCCATGTATTCTCCGTTCACATCGCTGCATACATTCGGGTGAATGAATGAACGATACAGATGGGTATAAAATTGAGTGGTACGATCCGGATTGCTTCCTTCTACTTCAATCTTACCCAAATAATGATTCCATTTGGATTCTGCCTGATTCTGAATCTGCAGGAAATCCCATCCGGAATTCTCCGTTTTCAGATTCTCGCGTGCATTCTCTACCGAGACATAAGAAACTCCAATCTTATATTGGATATTTTTCTTCTTATTTACATCAAAAGTAAAATAGACTCCGGAGTATTCTCCTTCGGCAAAAGTTGTGTTCGGTTTCAGTTCATTTCTTTTCCATGTTCCCGATTCCAACGCATCCGTATCAAACTCTGCTACAAAATAGACTTTATACGGTGTACGGAGTCCACAGAAATTACCGCCTTCTGCATATCCTTCACACTTATTCGGTGCAGTAATGACGATGGCGGCCTGATCTATCGGAGTTGCGGAAATGCCTCCACCGATAATTACCGTACCATATTGCTGATCTGCCGGATATTCATAACTCGCCATACCGGTTCTTTCGGTTACTGTCAGTTTTGCATGAATATCTTCCTGCACCTTTGCTTCATAATAACCGGCATGTCCTTTTTCTTCAGAAATATTGATACGGTAATTGAGAATATTGTCCGGAGACATCTTCAGTTTACCTTTTACCGGAAAAGTGGGAAAGTTACCCATGTGCTCGCAACCGCCACCACTCAACTGATTGATGACGAATCCGGAACGTTTGGAAAAATAAGAGGGGGTGAACTGCACCATTCCATAAGGATAGGTGGCTCCGGGATAAAGATATCCCGAAGTCA
>CAUHML010000100.1 GCA_959606905.1 uncultured Bacteroides sp.
GTTGCAATGCTAACGAAGTAGAAGGTATGGTTATCGGTGGTCACGGTGATACTACCATGATTCCTTTGACTCGTTTCGCTACTTATAAAGGTATGCCTGTAGCTAACTTCATTTCTGCTGAAAAATTGGAAGAAGTTGCTGCCGCTACTATGGTAGGTGGTGCTACACTGACTAAGTTGCTGGGTACTTCTGCATGGTATGCACCGGGTGCAGCAGGAGCATTCGTCGTTGAATCTATCCTGCACGACCAAAAGAAAATGGTTCCTTGTTCAGTATTCCTGGAAGGCGAATACGGCGAATCTGATCTTTGCATCGGTGTTCCTGTTATCCTGGGCAAGAATGGCATCGAAAAGATCGTTGAACTGAACCTGAACGAAGACGAAAAAGCTAAGTTTGCTGCTAGCGCTAAAGCTGTTCACGGCACTAACGCTGCTTTGAAAGAAGTAGGTGCTCTTTAATCTAAAGATCCCCTTTAACTTTATATAAGCAAGAAAGTTCCTATTCTTTTAAAAGGTGTCTTCTTTGTAGAAAGACACATGGTAAGAATAGGAACTTTCTCTTTTTAGTTCTCCGCCGATTTCTTCACTGCCTTCATACAGTAATAGAACAACCAAAATGAATCTCGGTAATTGATTTCCAACATTTTCTGATTCATCGTTCCTCCTTTCAACAAAGCATGAAATGAATTAAAATCCTTCACTACCTCCTGTCCCACCGGATAGCGACGCAATATGTCCGGATGTTGTGTTGCCAGTACCAGCAACGCTTCTTCGTAATAACGGGGAAGCTTGACGCTAAAAGGCTTGTACAACAAACTGAATACCTTATAGAACTTATCCACATCTTTTGATATCAACAGCCCGCAAAGCAAATAATCCACAGCTTTCCGGTTTTCGGGATAACGGTCTACCATACGTGCCATATCCGAAAGAAAAGGATGCGCACCTATAAAAAACGGAGACGTATTCTTTCCACTGTTAATCTTATCTTCCACACCGGCTGACGCCAAGTATTCACCCAGCAACTGTGCCTGTTTCGTGTGGCAACTTGTATGCTTCATTACTTCTACATACTTGGCAAGCATTCGATTGCGACCTTGATGGACACAAGCGTCCACAATTGCTCTCATAGAACGAAAACTGTTCCCGTAGGGAGAAAGAATTCCTGCCTGGAAAGCATTATGAAGCAATTCGTTATCCAGTTCCAAAGCACGGAAGAACTGCATATTAAAATTACGACAGAATTGCTTGTCTACACGTTCATAAAAGAAACAGGCAGGTTCGGTCACTCCATAAGCAAACATCCGTTCCGGCAACTGTCCCTTTTCTGAAAGAGCCAACAAAATCCAGCGCAACAAAGAAGAATTCTTTTTCGTCATTTCCGGAGTCACATTCTGTAAAATGGCATCCCAATTTCTATTCTCAGCAAGGTGGTCTATGCGAGAAATGAATTCCGTTTCCTTCTGCTTTTCATCGGTCACTTCACGGTAAACGATGAAACCCAACAGTAAACAAGGCACGATGTAAGTGAAAAAAGGAGAAGAAAAGAAATAACGTTCTCCCCATGCTACCGGAGCCTTTCTTCGGATCGTAAGCAACCATACAAGCAACGTTAACACAGCAGAAATGCTACACCACCACATCGAACGGACCAAAAGCACATCAGCAAACTGCCCGCTCATAAACCAGATAACCGGAATGAATGAAAGCCACAACAATCCTTTATTGCGCGTCAAACGGGCGATGATACAATCGGCTGAAAGCAACACAATAAGCACAAACAACATTTGCACCAAAGCTCCACTTGTACGGAACCGGAAGAATTGTAGGAGATAAGCCCCTACATATTGCGCCCAATCAGAAGGAAGGGAAAGTTGTATACCGGCAAAATCAGGCGTGAAAGAGAAAAAAGAGTTTCCTTCCAGTAACCAAAGATAATTAGGAAAAACAATATACCAAATCAGAAAAATTACCGGACAGACCAGTAATAAATGAAATAAAAATATCTTCTTCATAGCATCTTATTTTTGAGGGAAGAATAAAGCATTAAGCTGTTTCTGTGGCAATGTCACCTCCCCCTTAATAAATTCGGGAATATTATAGGACTTCGTACGTAACACATTATGTTCAACAGTAGACTGAGGGAGCAGGAAAGGTTTATGTATGTTTCCCTTTTCATCCATCCAAGCAATGAAAAGCCTTGTATAGCGGCCGTCTAGCCTACGGCTACTAAACAAAATCCAACGACCGTTCGACGACCAGGAATGATAGCTCTCAGTCTCGGCACTATTCAGAATTTTAACGTCCAGTTCCTCACCGTCAGATAGTCTCAGCATTTTCAAATCTGCCTCTTTGTGCCAAATAGGGAAAGTGGCACAAGCCGCTTTCGTGTACAGCAAATAACGTCCATCGGGAGACAAACGCGGAAAAGAGACACTGCCTCCATCGCGCTCCGCATTGTATATCGTATCAATTCGTTCGCCAAACGTTCCGGTTGCCTCATCAAAATCGACTTTGCAAAGGCTATAATGCAAATTTTGGTAATCTATTGGCATATTCTTAGGTAAAGCGCCACAATAATAGAGCGATTTCCCATCTGCCGACCAGGCAGGAAATGTCTCCCAATGTGCTTCGTCCATAAAGCGTTTATCCGTCAGTACCTTCTTGGTCTGAGTGTCATATAAAATCAAGTCAGACTGAAGATCATACACTTCCAGCGCCTTTTCACCTTCACTAAGAAAAGACTGACGGGTGAGATTGGAAGAAAACACGATATATCGTCCATTGGGATGCCACATCGGATAGGTTCCGCTTTTCTTGGGACCGGTTGTCTCCAACGGTAGTTTGCTCAATTCACCATCTTTCCATAAAGCAGTGCCACCACCTTCTCCCCTGACATGAAATATCATTTGTTGTGGAGAATAATTAGCGAAAGAATGACAGTTCATGCACTTACTTTTATCCGCACGATTAGTAGCAATCTCCTTTTCTTCGAACGAAGTGAGATTCCTCTGATAAATACCCAGCATATTCCAACCTTCATATCCCGGTTCTATCAGCCGATAAGCAATCCATTCGTCAATAGCATCCGATGCAACCCGAACCGTGAAAGGTTTATATCGTACCCCTTCAGGAGAAGACGAATTCCATACGGACACTGTGATTTCCAGATCTTTGTCCTTCAGTTTGTCTAACATTTCCTTCCACTTTTTCTTCGGGATACGAACCTCATGCTTACCCGTGACTGTCAGAAGATTGACACCTTCACCCGCAAAATCGGCACGTATTTCTTGTGCACCCTTCACTTCGAAATTTAAAGGCGCTATATTATAAGGTATAGCCGTAAACGTATAATCAGGAAAAACAGACGGATAACTGTTACTGACAGTTTGTGCCTCTTTTACATTTTCGCAGGATATAAACAATCCCACACTTATCGCTCCGATAAGCCATTTAATATTCATGATGTGTTGTATTATTGATTGCAGGTAACATTTTCTGCAAATATATATAAAACTGGAAACACAAACGAACAAACAAATAACAAATTAGCTGTTGGAAGGAAAATATTTCAAACAACAGCCCGTTATTAAAAAAAGCTAATTCATTTTGTGCTTTCAAAGAAAGCATATACTTTTGCATCGTTGTTTATGCAATTATTGTTCGTGATAACAAGTTCAAAAAAACAGACTACTTCAATAAACAAATTACATAAGAAGCGGGTTATTAAAATAGAAGTATCACCTTATTAATATGCAAGATGCGATGAAAAAGCTATTTCTTCTGACAATACTGCTAAGTATGACTTTTATAGTAAAAGGGCAAACTTTACTAAGCTTGGATAGTTGCCGCGCATTAGCCCTTGCCAACAATAAAGACTTGTTGATTAGCAATGAAAAGATAAATGCGGCCCACTATGAGAGAAAAGCAGCATTTACCAACTACCTGCCCAACTTCTCGGCAACCGGGACCTATATGAGAAACCAAAAAGAGTTTTCTCTATTAAATAAAGATCAGAAAGCTGCGCTTTCGGGATTAGGGACTAATCTGGCAGGTCCCATACAACAGGCTGCTACACAGATTGCAACAGCACATCCCGAACTTGCTCCATTAATATCTTCATTAAGCGGAGAACTCGGTGCCGTTTTACCTGCCCTCGATCAAGTAGGAAATTCATTAGTAGATGCCCTCCGTACAGATACAAGAAATGTATATGCCGGCGCTATCACACTGACCCAACCTCTCTATATGGGTGGTAAGATCCGCGCCTACAACAAAATAACAAAGTACGCCGAAGAGTTAGCCCAGCAGCAGCACCAAGGCGGTATGCAGGAAGTAATTATGAGTACTGACCAGGCTTACTGGCAGGTTATTTCGCTGGTAAACAAAAAGAAACTGGCGGAAGGATATCTGAAACTTCTGCAGCAACTGGACAGCGATGTGGAAAAGATGATTGCCGAAGGAGTAGCAACCAAAGCGGACGGTTTATCCGTACGGGTAAAAGTAAATGAAGCGGAAATGACACTAACGAAAGTGGAAGACGGATTAAGCCTTGCCCGAATGTTGTTATGTCAACTATGTGGCATTGATCTTAGCTCTCCCATTACGTTAGCGGACGAAGATATGGAAGATATTCCGTTACTCACAACAGATACTCATTTCGATATGTCTACCGCTTATGCAAATCGTCCGGAGATACGCAGTCTCGAACTGGCTACACAGATTTACAAGCAAAAAGTAAATGTAACCCGTGCCGAACATCTTCCTTCGATTGCACTAATGGGGAATTACATGGTCACCAATCCTTCTGTCTTCAATAGTTTTGAGAACAAATTCAAAGGAATGTGGAATGTGGGTGTCATGGTACAGATACCTATATGGCATTGGGGAGAAGGTATTTACAAAACCAGAGCCGCCAAATCAGAAGCACGTATCGCACAATACCAACTTCAAGACGCTAGAGAAAAAATAGAATTGCAAGTCAATCAAGCTGCATTCAAAGTAAATGAAGCAGGTAAAAAGCTGGTGATGTCTACCAAGAATATGGAAAAGGCGGAAGAAAATCTCCGTTACGCCACACTCGGCTTCAAAGAGGGAGTCATTGCCACCAGCAATGTTCTTGAAGCCCAGACAGCCTGGCTATCTGCCCAATCAGAAAAGATTGACGCTCAAATAGACGTAAAATTAACAGAAATCTATCTAAAGAAATCATTAGGAACTCTTAAATAACTCATATTATATGGCAACTACAAAATCACAAAACAGCAATATGCTGCTTGCATTCCTTACCCTGCTGGGAGTTATTGCAATCGTTGCAGTCGTTGGTTTTTTCATGCTTCGCAAAGGACCTGAGATTATCCAAGGACAGGCTGAAGTTACTGAATATCGTGTTTCAAGCAAAGTTCCGGGACGTATATTGGAATTTCGCGTGAAAGAAGGCCAACAAATAAATGCCGGTGACACACTGGCTATCCTGGAAGCGCCGGACGTAGTGGCCAAAATGGAACAGGCGCGTGCCGCGGAAGCTGCCGCACAAGCGCAGAATGAAAAAGCAATCAAGGGTGCCCGCCAGGAACAGATACAGGCTGCTTATGAAATGTGGCAAAAAGCACAGGCAGGAGTTACCATTGCCGAAAAATCATACAAGAGGGTGAAGAACCTTTATGAACAAGGAGTAATGCCCGCACAAAAACTGGACGAAGTTACTGCACAGCGTGACGCCGCCATTGCCACTGAGAAAGCTGCGAAAGCACAATATACAATGGCTAAGAACGGAGCCGAACGTGAGGACAAAATGGCTGCGGAAGCACTGGTTAACCGGGCAAAAGGAGCTGTTGCCGAAGTTGAATCTTATATTAAGGAGACATATCTGATCGCTCCTGCTTCGGGAGAAGTATCGGAGATATTTCCCAAAGTAGGCGAACTGGTAGGTACAGGCGCACCGATTATGAATATTGCCGAACTCAACGATATGTGGGTAACGTTCAACGTACGTGAAGACTTGCTCAAAAACCTGACTATGGGAACAGAATTTGAAGCTGTTGTACCTGCACTTGACAATAAAGCCATCAAACTGAAAGTATATTATCTGAAAGATTTAGGTACTTACGCTGCTTGGAAGGCAACCAAAACAACCGGCCAGTTCGACCTGAAAACATTCGAAGTGAAAGCCAGCCCTCTGGAGAAAATAGAAAATCTTCGTCCGGGTATGTCTGTCATCATTGATAAGTAACCATGAAAGAGAGAGAAAAAAAATATATAGCATTGTGGCAGGTCATGCAAAGAGAGTGCCGGAGGTTAGTATCACGTCCGCTATATCTCTTTTGCATGGTGATAGCTCCATTGTTCTGCTATGTATTTTTCACTACTTTAATGGATTCGGGACTTCCCAAAGATCTTCCGGCAGGTGTGGTAGATATGGATGATTCATCTACCTCCCGCAACATCGTGCGCAATCTGGACGCTTTTTCGCAGACAGGTGTCGTCGCCCATTACAGCAATGTGAGTGATGCACGTATTGCCGTACAGGAAGGGAAAATCTACGGATTCTTCTACATTCCGAAAGGTCTGTCCGCCGAAGCGCAAAGCCAACGGCAACCCACAATTTCCTTCTATACCAATTATTCTTATCTGATTGCAGGCTCCCTGCTTTTCAGGGATATGAAAATGTTGGGAGAACTGACAGCCGGTGCTGCCGCACGAACCACACTCTATGCAAAAGGCGCCACGGAAGATCAGGCAATGGGGTTTCTTCAACCGATCGTGATTGATACGCATCCATTAAATAATCCATGGCTGAACTACTCTGTATATCTATGCAACACATTGATACCGGGTGTTCTTATGCTGCTTATATTTATGGTAACGGTTTATTCTATCGGGGTGGAAATCAAAGACCGTACCGCCCGTGAATGGTTACGCATGAGCAATAACTCCATTTACATTGCACTGGCAGGGAAACTGCTTCCACATACAGTTGTTTTTTTCATCATGGGTATATTTTATAATGTATACTTATACGGTTTCCTCCATTTCCCATGCAATAGTGGTATCTTCCCTATGATTTTCGCCACACTTTGCCTTGTACTAGCATCGCAATGTTGCGGTATAGTCATGATAGGTACATTACCCACTCTCCGGCTTGGATTAAGTTTTGCCTCTTTGTGGGGCGTCATTTCTTTCTCCATTTCCGGCTTCTCATTCCCTGTTATGGCAATGCACCCTGTACTGCAGGCGCTCAGCAACCTATTCCCATTGCGTCATTATTTTCTAATCTATGTCGACCAGGCACTCAACGGATATAGCATGGCTTACTCTTGGAGCAATTACATGGCACTATTAATATTTATGATGCTCCCCTTCTTTGTGGTTCACCGCTTGAAGGAGGCACTGGTTTACTATAAATACATACCCTAAATGAAAGATATAAAATTAAAAGACAAGATAGCCCAAGGCATCAACGACCTGTTTTATATCTGGAAACGGGAGTTTCAGACTACTTTCCGCGACCAGGGGGTACTGATATTCTTTATACTCGTCCCATTGGGTTATCCTTTGTTATATAGCTTTATCTATGATAACGAAGTGGTGCGCGAAGTCCCGGCTGTCGTTGTAGATGACTCACATTCCTCTCTCAGCCGTGAATATCTCCGGAAAGTGGACGCCACACCGGACATTCAAATCGTCTCTTACTGTGCTGATATGGAAGAAGCTAAACAGATGTTGAAGAACCGACGTGCCTATGGCATTATCTATATCCCTTCCGATTTTAGTGACAATATCGCCAAAGGAAAACAGACGCAAGTCAGCATTTACTGCGACATGAGCGGACTGTTATACTATAAATCCATGCTGATTGCCAACACCGCCGTCTCACTGGATATGAACAAGGACATCAAGATTGCACGTAGCGGAAACACTACCGACCGGCAAGATGAAATCACTGCTTATCCGATAGAATATGAAGAAATCTCGATCTTCAATCCGACTGCCGGATTCGCTGCCTTCCTGATTCCTGCCGTCCTAGTATTGATTATCCAACAGACATTACTGCTGGGAATCGGCCTTGCCGCCGGAACAGCCCGCGAAAACAACCGTTTCAAAGACCTTGTACCTATCAACAGGCATTACAACGGAACATTACGAATTGTACTCGGTAAAGGACTAAGTTATTTTCTGGTTTATATATTGGTAGCTTTTTATGTACTATATGTCGTACCAAGACTATTCAGCCTCAACCAAATAGGACAGCCCAGTTCATTAGTATTATTTGTGGTTCCTTACCTGACAGCTTGCATCTTCTTTGCAATGACGGCCTCGATCGCCATTCGCAACCGAGAAACGTGTATGCTGATCTTTGTCTTCACATCCGTTCCCTTGTTGTTTATTTCCGGAATTTCATGGCCGGGGGCCGCAATCCCTCCATTCTGGAAATACGTCTCCTATATTTTCCCCTCTACTTTCGGGATTAATGGTTTTGTGAAAATCAACAATATGGGAGCTACGCTAAGTGAAGTTGCCTTTGAATATAAAGCTTTATGGTTACAAGCAGGCTTTTATTTCTTAACTACTTGCTGGGTATATCGTTGGCAAATACTTATGAGTCGTAAACATGCAATAGAAAGATATAAAGAATTAAAAGAGAAAGAGAATTTATCAAAGCAGATAAATAACTGATTGAAACAACAAAAGAGAGAGATAGTAACGGCGCCCCCTTTTATAAGGAGGATACGTCGTTTTTCTTTTTATAAGGAGAAACCCATAAAAAAATCCCCCGCCCAAAGAGAGTATAAGGCGAAGGATTTTCAGAGATATTATAAAGAGAGTATAATTCTATTAGAATTTGTAACCTACACCGATAGAGAAGTTGATGTTCTTCGGAGCACCATCACCATCATATATTTTAGTCAAACCAAATTCTCCAGTCAAATCAATAAAGAATTTATTGATTTCATAAGCAACACCTACACCAAGACCTGCATCGAACTTCTTTGCACCTTCCATTAAGATATCACCGTCTTCATCTTTAGTGTCTTTAAAGAAATCAATCTTTTCACCCCCTGCTTTATATTTACCAGCAATACCAAAGCCAAAATAAGGGCCTGCTTTTACCACAATATTTTGATTGTCAGCAATTGCAAATCTCGCAGCAGCCATTACAGGAATTTCCAAATACATAGGATTAGCTTTCAACTCATCCATTTTAGCTCCTTTCTGGGTGAACATCAAAGAAGGTTGAATAGACCACATATCAGTAAACTGATATTCCATACCAACACCAACATTAAACCCAACTCTCATGTCAGTGTCAGAATCTCCGGTGAAATTACTCATGTTCATACCGACCTTAGCATTCCAAGAAATCTGAGAATAAGAAACGATAGAAACAAGTGCAAATAGCACAAAAATCAAACCTTTTTTCATATCATTTATTTTTTAGTGTACCTTCCTCCTCCCTCTGGTTGGCATTATTTATTAACTTCTTTGCTAAGTGCGGGGAATCTTCCGTACCTTATCAACAGTATCGAAACGCACCTTTCATATTTAACGTCTGTTTTACAGCCACAAATATATTTCATTTATTTTATATAAAAAAGTCTCCAATGACACCTTTTTTCCACAAATGTTATTAAAGTGTGATTATTTAGGCAAAAATAGCGCCTATCCAACCAATTTTTATGCTTAAATAATTTTCCGATTACTCCTTAATCAAAATATTATTGCAGTAATCATACATTTACAATAATTAACTGACTAATTATTGCTTTATTACGAAATATTCGTAGATTTGCGAAGTAATCGTAATTAAACAACATCTCCATGGAAAAGTTAACAATACAAGAAGAAGAAGTAATGATCTACATTTGGGAGTTACAAAGCTGTTTCGTAAAAGATATCGTTGCGAAGTATCCGCAACCGGCTCCTCCTTATACAACGGTAGCATCGATCGTAAAAAACCTCGAACGAAAGGGGTATGTCACATCAAAACGTGTGGGAAATACCTATCAATACACTCCTGCCATTCGAGAAAATGAATACAAACGTCACTTTATGAGTAGCGTAGTTCGTAATTACTTTGAAAATTCCTACAAAGAAATGGTTTCTTTCTTTGCCAAAGACCAAAAGTTATCGACTGATGATCTCAAAGACATTATCGAACTGATAGAAAAAGGAAAAGATAATTAATAGTAAAAAGATATCCATTATGACTCCGGAATTAGCCTATTTTCTAAAGATAAATGTAGCAATTGCTTTGTTCTACGCCTTCTATCGGTTGTTCTTTCATAAAGACACCTTCTTTCACTGGCGACGGATAGCCTTGTTATGTTTTTTTGCCATTTCCTTGCTCTACCCTTTACTAAATATTGAAGGGTGGATAAAAGCACACGAGCCAATGGTAGCAATGGCAGATCTTTATGCAACAATCATACTTCCGGAACAAGTCGTTACCATTCCACAAGAAACAGAGATTAATTGGCAAGAGCTAATCAAACTTCTCACAGGCATTATCTATTGGAGCGGAGTATTACTACTGACCGCCCGTTTCTTCCTTCAACTAGGAAGTATCATGCGACTGCATTTTCAATGTTCCAAAAGCCAATTGAAAGGAGTGCGTGTACACCTATTAAAGAAAGAAGCAGGACCGTTCTCTTTTTTTCATTGGATATTCATACACCCACAGTCACATACCGACTCTGAAATTAGTGAGATAATCACCCATGAAGAAACTCACGCCCGTCAATACCACTCGATAGATGTATTAATCAGTGAAATAATGTGCATATTCTGCTGGTTCAATCCATTTAGCTGGCTTATGAAACGGGAAGTCAGAGGCAATCTCGAATACATGGCAGACAGCCGGGTATTGGAGACGGGACATGACAGTAAATCATACCAGTACCACTTGTTAGGACTGGCTCATCACAAGGCTGCAGCAAATTTATCAAATAGTTTCAATGTTTTACCACTTAAAAATCGTATCAAAATGATGAACAAACGAAGAACCAAAGAAATAGGAAGAACAAAATATATCATGTTTCTTCCCTTGGCTGCCCTGTTGATGATTGTCAGCAACATCGAAGTAGTAGCCCGTACCACAGAAAGATTTGCAAAAGAGGTTATGGAACAGGTTAACACTCCTCAGCCGGAAATTGCAAATATCCCCGAACTGCAAAGTGAAGAAATTCAGCAAACAGTCGCTCTGCCGGCCAAAAAAGAAATCGCAAAGTCAACACCTATCGCTCAAAGCAAGAGTATACCCGATTCTGTGGTATTTGAAGTTGTAGAAGTAATGCCCGAATTTCCAGGAGGGCAACAAGCCTTGATGCAATATTTAGCTAAAAACATCAAATATCCTGTAACAGCTCATGAAAACGGAAAACAAGGACGCGTCATTGTTAGTTTCGTTGTTAAAAAAGACGGAAACATATCCGACATAAAAGTAGCCCGAAGCGTAGATCCCTATCTTGACAAGGAAGCTGTAAGAGTAATTGCCGCTATGCCCCAATGGAAACCGGGTAAACAAAGAGGAGAAAATGTAAATGTCAGATTCTCAGTTCCTGTAATGTTCAGGCTACAAGGTCCAGCTCCTTCAAAGGGAAAAGAAATAAAACAAGCTGATCTGGAAGAAGTAGTTGTAGTAGCGTATGGTCCAAAAGAAGATTCTAATGCCAACGCAACAGACGCAACATCAGGTACAGCACTCAAAGTAGCGGAAGTAATGCCTAAATTCCCCGGAGGAATACCCGGTCTGATGCAATATCTTGCCAGAAACATCAAATATCCGACTATTGCACAAAAGAATAAGGAGCAAGGCAGAGTCATCCTACAAATGATTGTCGGTAAAGACGGAAGCATATCCAATATAAAAGTATTGCGTAGCATATCTCCGTTGCTTGATGCAGAGGCGATCCGTGTAGTGAGCACTATGCCCAAATGGGAACCCGGACAACAAGGCGGACAGGCCATTGCAGTAGAATATACCCTTCCGATAGTTTTTAAATTACAATAAACATTTCCCCGGTGCCGCGCCTCCTCCCCCATAGAGGTTGTGTAAAAAGTAAGCATCAAGTGTTCTTTGACATATTGTATTAAAAAG
>CAUHML010000101.1 GCA_959606905.1 uncultured Bacteroides sp.
GCAGGTAGTTCCGGATAAGGATTATTGGATTTATGGGCCGGGAATGAATGGTTCTCACGGAACCGGTTTGTTGCAAGATCAGAAAGGAGCCCGTTTGCTGTATACTCCATTGGATGGCAGCTATGGAGATATGGCAATAACCTTGAATGTGGATGCCAGTAAAACAGCAGGACAAGGTTTTGGTAGTGCAACAGGACAGTATTTGGATTTGTATATCAAGTTTGATACCCGTACTTTAACGGGATATGCATTGCGTATCATTCGTACGACCAAGTATAGTAATGCGGTTGATTTTATTTTGATGAAATATGAGAACGGGGTGGCTGAGGCCATCAGTCAACCGGTGTCTTCTACCTGCTATCGTACAAATTGTACTCTGACATTGACTGCTAAAGGAGGAAAATTGACGGCACACGCTTCAACAACAACTCCGCTTCCGGCGCCTGTAACAGATCCGAACTTGAAACTTTCGGTAGATTTGGAGGCGGATATAGCCTCGAACACTTTTGGGGGCACCGGTATCCAGCATACGGGCAGTTGTGGTGAAAGTACAACGATGCTGCACTATATGAAGGTGGAATGGGAATAGAGTGATTAAAACTTGAATTTAATACTGATGAATCTATGGTTACATTAAAATCGTTTTTAGGTATGATTGCCGCAGTTCCTTTTATAATGGCGTGTAATCAGACAGGGCAGGTCAATGCAACACTTTTTCCTGCTTCCGGTTCGGAAAATGTCAATCCGGACACTCATTTGGTTCTTACTTTTTCCGAGACTCCTGTCCTTGGAGATTCCGGTATGATACGGGTTTATGACGCAGTTACTGACCAAGTGGTGGACAGTTTGGATTTGAGTATCCCACCTGGTCCTACGGAGAGCCGTACGTATGGTCCGGAATGTGATTATACAAAAGTGCCTTATGACTATACTCGTACCGTTATGCCTACCAATAAAGATACTCGTCCGGGTACTCCTTCGGGAACGGCGGAACCTACTCCTCCTGTGTACCAGCTTACTATTATAGGGGGATTTACGGATGCCTTTCATTTTTATCCCGTCATCGTGCGTGATTCTATAGCTACTATTTATCTACACAATAATATGCTGGAATATGGGCATACTTACTATGTGACTATAGATAATGGTGTGTTAAATTTAGCTGATGGCAGTTTTCAAGGAGTCACTAAAGAAGATGAGTGGGTTTTCACTACTAAATCTGACATGCCGGAACTTTCAGATACATTGATTGTGGATGTTGCAGGAAAAGGAGACTTTAATACAGTTCAGGGAGCCTTGGATTTTATTCCTGATTTTAATGAACAACAGACTGTGATTTTAGTTAATCCCGGTGATTATGAAGAATTGGTCTATACAAGAAATAAATGGCATGTTAAAATTAAAGGAGCAGGAATGGCCGATACTAAAGTACATTATGCAAATAATGAAGTCTTTAATCCTCATCCGCTGACTGTGAAAACCAATGAGTGGCCCGGTACATTTCCTTCCCGTCGGGCGGCTTTCATGCTTGATAATTGCAAGGATATAGTCATTGAGGATATGACCATTGCTACAGATTTAAAAGGTCAGGCAGAAGGGTTGTTGATTAATGGAGAAAGGATTGCTTTATACCGTGTACATATTATAGGTTCAGGAGATGCATTGCAGGCGAATGGAACAATCTATATGGAATCTTGTGAGTTGGATGGTGGTGGTGATACTATTTTAGGACGTGGCAGCTTGTTTGCTTATAAAAGTAATTTCCGTAATGGTGGCGGCCCTTTCTCATGGGTAAGAAATACGGCGGGCAATCATGGTAATGTGTTTGTTGAATGCACTTTTTCTACGGAGGATGGTAAACAGGCGGATTACGGACGTACTAAAAGTAACCACGGTTCGGCCTATCCTGATGCAGAGTTTGTCTTGATAGATTGTAAAGTGAAAAATATAATTCCTGAAGGCTGGAGTTCTATTGGAGCGAAGACTGCTAAAATGTACGAGTATAATACTTGTGATATGGTGACAGGAAATCCGGTTGATGTATCCAAACGTCATCCATATTCCCGCCAGCTGACAAAAGATAAAGATACAGAGCTGATTAACAATTATCGGAACCCTGCTTTTGTTTTGAAAGGCTGGGTGCCGGATAGTTGTATAAATGGGACGAAGTAATAATTAGTGGAGATAAGTTTGCGCATCGAATATTGAGGTATCTAATTAAATACCGGAAACAGATATGGATGATCTATTAAAGTTGGAAACAGAAACTTTTAATAAATTATATACTGATTACAGGTTACGGTTTATTCGTTTTGCGCAAACTTATATTCCCGATATTTCTATAGCTGAAGATATTGTGATGGACACTTTAGCTTATTATTGGGAACATCGAAGAGATATAAAGAACGATGAGAATATATTAAGTTATCTTTTAACGGCTATAAAGCATAAATGCTTGAACTATTTAAGACAGGAACGCTTTCATTATGAAAAGAATAATTCTTTGTCTGAACTTGCTTTATGGGAATTGGATTTTAAGATATCAGCATTATCGGCATGTGATCCTTGTGAATTGTATACTAATGAGGTGCAAGAGATTGTAAATCATACGCTTGAAAAATTGCCATCAAAAACTCGACAGATTTTTTTTATGAACAGATATGAAGATATATCCTACCCTGAAATAGCCAAAAAGTTATTTGTGAATCAAAAAACCGTTGAATATCATATAAGTAAGGCATTAAAAGCTCTACGTGCTGTCCTCAAAGACTATCTTTCTTTTTTGATTTATCTAATTTAGCAAATTTTTTTGTTTTTCGTTTAGGGTATTTCCATTCTCATGTGCTTATAGAGTAAATAATGGAAAGAAAATGAATTTATTATCGTTGTATCATTTTTTTGCAGGCAAAGCATCTGACAAGCAGAAAGAAGCTATTAAACGATGGGCTGAAAGTTCACCGGATAATTATGAGACATTATGTCGTGAAAAGAAAATATTTGATGCAGGTATTTTGTTGGTAGATAAAAAGGAACTGTCTCAAAAAGAAAATGCCCCGTTGTTATATAAGCTAATTAATTATACCGTAAAGATAGCTGCGGTTGTTCTTTTGGTTGTTGTGTCTGTTACTATTTATAAGTATCAGGAATTGGTGAAAAAATCAGAGGTATTACAAACCATACTTGTTCCTGCCGGTCAAAGAATAAACATAATTTTACCCGATAGTACGTTTGTGTGCCTTAATTCTAATACGAAATTTAGTTATCCTTCTGTTTTTGCAACAAATAATCGTAAAGTAAAGTTGGATGGAGAAGCTTATTTTGAAGTATCGGCCAATAAAAATAAGCCATTTTATGTACATACTTCAAAAGGAGAAATCAAAGTACTCGGTACTCATTTTAATTTGGAAGCTTATTCTAACGCTGATGTATTTAAGACTTCTTTGTTTGAAGGCAAAGTTCGTGTCAGAGTAAAAGGTAACAATATTTATTTGAAACCTGATCAAATGGTATGTTATCATAAAAATGGAAAAATTCATTTGGAAACCATCCACGATTATGACCAGTACCGATGGCGTGAGGGATTAATTTGTATAAAAAGCGCAAAATTTAAGGACATCATGAAAACTTTTACTAAATATTTTGGAGATAGCATTGTTGTTCAAAATAAAGAGGTGGAACATTATAAATATACAGGAAAATTTAGACAAAGTAGAGGGGTTATTAATGCGTTAAGGTTATTGCAGAAAGATGCTCCTTTTACTATAGAGCAGGATGAGGACAAACAAATTATTTATATCAAATAGAGGTTCAAATACATAAAACACAACTATATTTTTTTTAAAACTAAAATCTAATAACATGGAAACAACTTATTTAAACGTATGTGATAGGCCAATAAGTCGGTGGTCTATTGTGAGATTACTGAAAACAGTCTTGTTGCTATTATGTGTGTCATTTAGTTCAGTGTACGTACAAGCATCAGATCGGAGCGAAGGTATCACTATTTCATGTAAGAATGAAAGTTTGGAACAAGTGATACACTTGATTGAGAGCCAGTCATCTTATCTTTTTGTGTTAAATGATAAGGTGAATACTAAACACAAAGTAAGTATAAAGATAGAGAATGGAAATATAAATGCTATTCTGAATAAAATCTTTCAAGGTACCAATATGACGTATCAAGTTGATGGAGATCATATTTTAATTTCAACTACTCATAAAAGTATCGGTTTGGATGAAACACGACAGACTACTATGATAAAAGGAAAAATAGTAGATAATGCAGGTGAGCCTATGATTGGAGTAAATGTATTGGTAAAAGGAACGACTAATGGTGCCATTACTGATTTTGAAGGTAATTATTCTCTTGCTGATGTAAACGAGAATGATGTATTAATGGTGACCTATATTGGCTATCTTACTCAGGAGATAAAAGTCGGGAAACAGTCTGTCATAAACATTGTGATGAAAGATGATACTCAATCTTTGGATGAAGTGGTAGTGGTTGGATATGGTGTTCAAAAGAAGAGTGATTTGACTGGTTCTATATCTTCTATAAAACCAGCGGATATTACATCTACTCCTACTACCAATGCGTTGAAATCTTTGCAAGGTAAAGTAGCGGGATTGGATATAACACAATCTAGCGGGCAGCCCGGAGCCTCTATTTCATTAACCATGCGTGGTAATCGTTCTCTTAAAGCTGACAATAATCCGTTAGTATTGGTCGATGGTATAGATTACGGATCATTTGTTGATATTAATCCTACTGATATTGAGTCTATTGAAGTCTTGAAAGATATCTCATCTACAGCTATTTATGGAACGAAAGGAGCTAATGGTGTAATTATTATTACAACAAAATCCGGAGCCAAGGGACAAAAGACGAAAATCGATTTTAATGCTTATGTTTCTATTAAAAATAAGGCTAAATACCCTCGTATGATGAATGGAGAAGAATATGCTCAATTAAAGAGAGAGGCCTATAGAACTACTAATTCAGCAGCGCCGGATCAATATATGGATGATGCTTTGATTTTCAATGCAGAAGAATTGGAGTATTTGGAAAAAGGTTATTGGGTTGATTGGCAGGATTTATTGTTGGGTACCGGTATTACCCAAAATTATGAAATCAGTATGTCTGGTGGTACGGAGAAAACATCTTATTCATTATCATTTGGTTTTCAAGATGATAAAGGATTGTTGAAAAATGATGTATTGAAACGTTATAATGGTCGTATTAGTCTTGATCATAAGATAAATAAAATTTTCAATGTGGGTGTGAATGTTTCATATACTTTTAAAGATCAGGATAAGAGACAGAATCCATTGAATTTGGCTAACAAAATACCATGTATAGGCAGAGCTTATGATGATAATGGTAATTTTATATTAAACCCTGCTCCTGGAAATAGTTCTGCATTCAGTCCTTTATGTGATGAGCAGCCGGGTGCTTACGAGGATAATATTCGTACGAAACGTATGTTTGCTTCGGGGTATTTGAATGTGAATATTCTGAAAGATTTTTTCTTTAAATCCACTATTGGCATTGATGTTACAGATAGTCGGGAAGGTATTTATAAAGATAAAAATACAGTAGCTAATCTTGGTGTAAAATCTACCTCTTCTGTTCAGGCGGATAACGATTGGCGTTATACTTGGGAGAATATACTGAATTACTCCAAAACATTTGGGAAACATGGACTAACTGCAATGATTGGTAGTAGTACCACTGCTTATGGATATGAAAAGGTTTTGGCTAGTGGAGCTAACCAAGCTTCTGCTCTGACTTCATTCCACGATCTGGGAGCAAATGCTGATTCAAAAGAAAATGCCAGTCAATTGATTGAGACGCAAATGGTTTCTTTCTTTGGACGATTGAATTATAAGTTTAATGAACGTTATTTATTCCAAGCTTCTTTGCGTGCTGATGGATCTTCCGTTTTGGCGAAGGGGCACAAGTGGGGGTATTTCCCGTCAGCATCCGCTGCGTGGCGTATTTCAGAAGAAGGCTTTATGGCTGATCAAGATATTTTTAGTAATTTGAAATTACGTTTAAGTTGGGGAGTTGCTGGTAACAGTGCAATTGATGCTTATGCTACTTTAGGAGGACTTAAAAAATCAGTATATACATTTGGTAGTAGTGTTTATGGATATTATCCTAGCGAGATTGCAAATAAAGATTTGACTTGGGAAAAAACATCGACATGGAATCTTGGACTGGATTTCTCAATTTTAAGAAATCGCATATCTGGTACAATTGATACTTATATTTCACAAACCTCGGATTTGTTACTTCCAAGTTTATTGCCTAGTTCTACTGGATATGCATCTGTTATGCAGAATATAGGTAAAACAGAAAATAAAGGTATTGAAGTGACATTGAATACAATTTGGTTTCAAAATAAAAATTTTAGTTGGAATACGGATTGGACATATAGTTTGAATCGTGAAAAAATTAAAGCTTTAAATAGTGGTGTAACGCGTGATGAAGGTAATCTTTGGTTTGTTGGCTCTCCTACTCAAGTTTTTTATGATTATAAAAAGATTGGTATCTGGCAATTAGGTGAGGAAGCTCAGGCCAAGGCTTTTGGAGGATTTAAGCCAGGGGATATTAAAGTGGCAGATATGTCACCTAAAGGTTCTGAAGGTGAAGGCGTTTTCTCTACGGATGACCGGGTTATTTTTTCAAGAGTTCCTAAGTATACGTTTGGTATAACTAATAATATCACCTATAAGAATTTTGATTTAATGTTCTTTATTTATGGTCGTATCGGACAATATGTAAAAGATGCCTATACTCAGTTATACAAGCCAAGTGCGTTGGAAAATAGCGCACCTGTAAATTATTGGACACCTGAGAATCCTAGCAATGAGTATCCTCGTCCCAATAGTGGTTATTCAACGAACAGCTATTTGTTACAGTCTTCATTGGCATTCCGTAAAGCTTCTTTTGTGAAAATACGAGATATTACATTGGGATACACACTGCCTAAAGAATGGACATCCAAAATGATGGTGCAGAAGTTGCGTATTTATTGTTCTTTGAATAACTTCATTACCTTCACGGATTTCCCGAATTATGATCCGGAAAGCAATGGAAGTATGGACTTTCCATTGGCGAAGCAAGTGTTGTTTGGCATCAATCTTAGTTTGTAATCTTTAATTATGATCATTATGAAAACAAAATTTTATTATTATATAAGCATATTATTTCTTTGTTTATGTCATGTCTCTTGTGAAGACTTTCTAGAAGAAACTAATAAAAGTGGATTGACAACGGATCCATTTATGAAAACGAAAGTTGGAATAGAGAGTGCGTTGAATTCCTGTTATTCGGGTGCAAGGACATTTTATGGTCAGGAAGATGGTTTTGGTATGACAGAATCTGGTACTGATTTGTTTTTGCGTGGGGGAGATAATAAAGCAAATCAATTGGCTGATTATACTATTGACTTAAATGGCTCCCAATCAACTATCGGAAATGTTTGGAAAAATCTTTATTTGTCATTAAGTGCTTGTAATCAGACTATTTCTTTGTTGCCAAGTGAAGTATTGACCGAAGCTGAAAATAAGTCATTTGAAGGCCAGGCTAAGTTTTGGAGAGCCTTCTATTTGTGGTTGATAACAGAAACTTGGGGAGACGTGGTATTGAACACAGAACCTATAACGGGTGCTGTTACTGAAGCACACCGTTCGTCTGTAGAAGATTTTTATAAAGTTATTTTTGATGATTTAGATGTGGCTGTCAATCAACTGGCACCAGGCAAATCAACAGATGGTAGAATAACTCAGGATGTAGCTAAAGCTTTTAAAGCAAGAGCTTGTTTGACCAGAGCTTGTGCAACGGGCGAGGCTTCGCTTTATGCTGAGGCCGCTATGTTGGCAAAGGATATTATCAATAGTCAACGCTATTCTTTCTATACTGATTATAGTGATATGTGGGATATTGCCAATTGTGATGGAGGTACAAACAAAGAAGCAATTTTTTCTATAAATTACACCAACTCAGAATTAGAAAATAATGCTTTTGATGCTACTGCTACTAATTCGGGTAATAAAGGGATTGTTGATTTTGTAATGAAATATGATAAGGAAGCCGGAATGGAACGCGATGTCTTGAATGCTCGTCCTTTCCAAAGATATATGCCGTCCAGGTATTTGCTGCAATTATATAATGAGAATATAGATCAGCGTTATAAAGTGACGTTTAAAGATGCCTGGTACGCAAACAAGAATCCGTTATCTGAGAGTGATTTAAAAGTTTATCCTTTAATGGCTACAGGAGATACGGCCATATATATCATGAAAACGGCTGCTACTGATTCACAAAAAGTATGGGCGTCAAAGCGGTATCGTTTGCTGGATGTTAATGACGTGTACACTTCGGAAGGTAAAGCTATCTTAAGGTCGCAATTTGTAGAAATGCATAAGTTTGCCGATCCTACGGCGGTTTATAATCAGGATTGGTGTCAACGGGATGCATTTGTCATTCGTTTGCCGGAAATGTATTTTATTGCAGCCGAAGCGATGCTGCAAACGAATAAACAGGAAGCAGTGGATTTGATGAATGAATTTTTGATGAAACGTGCAATACCAAGTAAAGAAAATGACATGAGAATTACTGAATCGGAACTGACTATCGATTTTATTTTAGATGAGAGGGCTAGGGAATTGTGTGGAGAACAAATACGTTGGTTTGATTTAAAACGAACTAAAAAGTTAGTTGAATACGTTAAGTTGCATAATATGGATGCAAAAGATAATATTCAAGAATATCATATGCTACGTCCGATACCCCAAAATCAATTGGATGCGGTGACTAATAAAGATGAATTCACTCAAAATCCCGGATATACAAAATAAAGTAATTTTGTAAAAGGAGTATATTGAAGTATTTCTTCTTAACATACTCCTTTTACAATATACCATAAAGAAAAATAGAGGTAAAATGAAATCAGCTATAAAAAAAATATTCGTTTTAACGGGTTGTGTACTATTGCTTGTAACATCTATGAGAGCACAGAGGGCATGTCTCAATTTATCAGAAACTCTATGGAATATCACTCTTGATCGTTCGGCTGTATGGCAAAATGATTCTCTTTACGTTCCTCCTGTCAATATTCATGACCTCCCTGTCCATATACCTACCGGAGGCTGGAATTTGCTTGATACACCCGATAAGATAGGGGTGACACTTCCTGCTACCGTAGAGCAACACCTATGGGGATGGAATGGAGAAACATTTGGAGTTACCGGAAATTATGTAGGGGTTTCATGGTTTGATACAAAAATAAATGTACCTGCTGATTGGAGAAATAAACGGATAGTGATGAATGTTGCTTCTGTCCGTTTTAGAGCTGAGATTTTTGTTAATAAAAAATTGGTGGGATATGATTTGGTGAATAGTACGCCGTTTGCTGTAGATGTGACACCTTTTATTCTACCTGGTCAGGAAAATGTGATTGCTTTCCGCATTACTGATCCAAATGGTAATTTTAATTGGAAAGATTCCCAAGTCTATACATGGGGAGAGTATAGAACTAATCCTTCTCATGGTTTTGGCGGTATAACTGGAAAAGTGGAGTTGGTTGCTACGGATAAGTTATATATTGGAGATGTTTTTATTAAAAACCAACCGGACCCTCATTCTATTGAAGTTGAAGTGACGGCTTGTAATGAAACAAAGAACCCGATGAAGGCTCAGAAAATGCTTTTAACAGTAAAAGAACATAAAGGTGAGAAAGTACTTTACCGAAAAGAATACTCTGTTGAAAATCTTGTTGTCGGAGAGAATAAACAAACTTTTCATATTCATTTGCCAGCGGCAAAATTGTGGAGTACGGATTCTCCTCATCTTTATGATTTGTCTGTTTCAGTAGGTACGGATAATTATACGCAGCGTTTTGGATTCAGATGGTTTGAAGTGAAGGATATTCATGGAGATAAGCAATTTTTCTTGAATGGAAAAAGAATTGTTTTACGTACAGCTATTTCATGGAGTTTCTGGCCGGATAATGGGATCACTCCATCTGATGAGTTGGCTAGGAGACAAGTGGAGAGTGCTAAAAAGCTAGGACTTAACATGTTGAATTTTCACCGTACTATCGGGCATAGCAATGTCTTGGATTATGCTGATGAATTGGGATTATTATACTTTGAAGAACCGGGAGGCAATCAGTATCCTATCAGTCACTTTAATGATAATAACAAGCAAAGCAAGTTTTATTTTGCTTACCGGAATGAAAAATTGGTGCGAATGATTAAACGTGACCGTAACCATCCGTCTCTTGTTATTTATAATTTGCATAATGAACGGGGAGCTTGGCCACAGGTACAGGATTATGCGCAGATGCGTATGGCACATTCGTTGGATCCTACCCGTATCTTAACTTATAATTCCAGTAATGGAGAGAACCCGGAAAATGAGGCGAATGCCCGTTTTAAATTGCACTTGATGCCAAACGATACTACTTTTTATGATTATGGATGGTATGACAGGCATCATGCAGGTGGTCCGGGTTGCTATCATGATAATTTATATTGGGGTAAAGATAACTATCACCGTTTTTCAGATCATAAGGATGAGATTATTTATTGGGGGGAAGACGGGGCCATTGGTACTCCGCCGCGTCTTCAGCTCATTCGGGATGAAATCCTGCAATCTGGCACTACTTCTGGATGGGAAGCGATGGATTATATGAAATGGTATGATGCATATGATTCGTTTCTTAAACACAATGGATTTGCCAAAGCATTTCCTACAGTGGATGATTTGACCCGTGCCATGGGGAATGTGGCTTTCTATTATCAAGGTAGGGTAATTGAGAATATTCGTATCAGTAATACGGTGGATGCTTATGCTGTAAATGGTTGGGAAAGTATGAAACTGGAAAATCACTCCGGCATTGTTGATAATTATCGTTATCCTAAAGGAGATGTGGAAGTAATGGCTCGTTATAACCAACCGTTATTTTTAGCTGTAAAAATGAATCGGAAAGTGCTGAATGTTGGAGATACGACTATAGTAGATACTTATATTGTAAATGAAAAGAATTTGAAGGGGAATTATTCTCTTCAATTGATAGCGAAAGATGCAGAAGGTACTGTATTGGCTACCCATGTATCTAGTGTACATGTTAAAGGGGGGAATGTATATGGTCAATGTTTACAGATCGGCTGGAATTTTGTTCCTCGGGCAACAGGCTATGTTTGTATTGAAGCAAAGTTGGTCAAAGGCAAAAAAACTTTTGCAACTGGAGACGATTCTTTGTTTGCTGTAAGTTTGAATACGAAAGGAATTACAGCTAATGGTTCTATTGCTGATACTACGGGCGTTCTGAGCAATTTTATGAAAACAGTTGGTTTTGATATTCCGGAATATAAAGAAGGGACACCTTCGGGAGATTATTTGTTGGTTGGCGCCTTTGAACCTACTCAATGGGGAAGTGGTATGAGTGATATTATGGAATGGGTTTACAAGGGACATACATTGATTATTGTGGATAATGCGGAAAGGTGGGCTGAGTTCTTAGCGGATAAAGAAGTTTTGGATTATCGTGGTTCAAAGAAACTAGGTACGGCTTGGTATGGTGGGAACTTTTTCAATAGAGAACATCCTATTTTTGATGGATTGCCTGTCAATTGTGTCTTTAATTGGGAATATCAATGCTTTGCTACTTACAACCGTCATCGTGTAGGGTTGCGTTGCTTTAATGGGGAAACATTGGTTGCTTGTGTTTCCGATCATAAAAAAGAAGTTTATTCTGCCTTGTCTGTTATTCCGGCAGGTCGTGGAAAAATAATTATTACTACATTGGATATTCCTGCATGTATAAAGGATGTCAAAGCTTATACAGTTCCTGTTGATCTTGATGGCATGAACGAGTCGATGAATACTTTTAATACCAAAAGCGAGAATAGGGCTAATGTAGTGGGCCAACAGTTATTATTGAATTTAATAAAAGAAAGTAATAGATAATTATGAAGAAGAGTATTATTGCCATAGCATTTTT
>CAUHML010000102.1 GCA_959606905.1 uncultured Bacteroides sp.
TATTGTTATCATTTTGAGACATGAGAAACCAATATAGTTCCCCATGTCTCAAGTTTTTAGATTACTTCCATGATTCTACTCGTAAATCATTCACAGGATCGCGACGTAACACTAATTGTTCTTTCACTTTATAGCGTTTGCCTGCCAATTCATAGGTGTAATTCAGGTTGATTTCCGGACAAGGTTTGTCTCCATTGTTGAAGGTGTAAGTCGGACTTTGGGCAATGTAGCTGCCATTTCCTTCAATGATTGTAACTCCTCCTTCTATACCTTCTATTTGAACATTGTAGTCTGAACCTGATTCGCCGTTGTTGTCGATTGTCAACTGGAAACGATTGATGTTGCTTTTTGCCAAGTTTGCTACTCCGGGTCTTAACAATTTATTTTTCGCGAGAGTACTTAGTTCCAATGTATTATTATTTATCAAGTCTTTTTCTTTATACACCACAGTGGTACCTTCTATTGTATTTCCATTATCGTCTACTTCACTTACTTCACCTTGAAGGTAGTAAACTCCGGAAAAGGAACTGACATACTTGATTGCTACAATAGAATAATCCGCTCCCTCGCGAATAGTGTTCATGGAACTTTCTGTAACTTTGAAAGGGAGGGCATAATGGGTAGTCAGACTTAATGGATCTGTATAAAAAGCATCTGTAAACTTGATTTCAACATCTGCTACAGGTAAATTAGATTTCCGCACTTTAAATATCTCCGGATCTTCCAATATGTAATACTCTTTGGGGAGAAGTGTAAGAGGAGTACCCTCTAATAAAGAAGCATCCAAGGTAAATTTAGCCCAATCATTCATGTCAACTTCTCGTTTACCTCCTAATGATACTCCTACATATATAGGCATGTCACGGTCTGATATTACTGTGCGCAATGGGTTCTGTAAAGCAAAACCAACATTTGTTGTTTCATAATCATGCGTATAATCTTCATAGCAAGACGTTAAACAAGTCGTCAAAGCGAGCAATATTATTTTTGCAATTTTCATAATCGTATCTAATATTAGTTATTATTCCACCCCATATTATTTTTGAGGTTTGGGTTCTTTAATAATTCGTCGTTAGGTAACGGCAAATAGTAATAGCGAAGTGCATCCAACGGACGTTGTTCTATTTCTTTTATTTCATAAGAAAGACCGTTATCTGTTCTTGTCACTTGTATTCCTTCAATAGTGGTATCTAGGGGAAGTAAACAGCGGCGTAAATCCCAAAAACGGTGATCTTCGAAAGCAAATTCTATACGACGTTCATTTTGGATTAATTTCCGGAATGCGTCTTTACCTTCAGAAGCTATTTCTGACAAATAGGTAGCATCTGTGATACCACCTGATTTTTCACGTATGATTTTTAAGACATCATAAGCACTATATTTGCAGTCGTCACCTTTACCTTCAGGTCCCCATGCTTCATTGGCGGCTTCTGCATAATTCAGCCAAACTTCTGTTTTACGTAATAATGGGTTAAAGTGCCGAGAATTCAATGTTTGAATCGGATCCAGCATATTTTTTTGTGTAGTAGACAAGAACTTAGATAAATAATATCCCGAACGACTGGCATAAATGTGAAAACTCTCTGAATCTTTTCCACCTTCAGATACATCAATGTTTGAGTTATAAGCTCCAAATTTTTTTCCTTGATAATATAGATTCATATTGAATCGGTTATCTCTAGCTATCAAATACGGATCTTGCTCGTCATATAATGAACGTGAATCTGTTATTGGATAACCATTTTTGGCAGGAAAGGCGGCAGCTAAATTATGGGAAGGAATTGTTTGTGCATTTCCCAAATAAAAAGGAGGATAGTGTCGGCTTTCCATACCATGTACAAGTCCCATGTAGGTGCGGAAAATAAAATCGGCCGGGGTATCACTGCCAGCGTCAGCCAAATCTTTAGCAGCCATCGCTGTAAAGGTATAGTTTATCCCTGCGTCTTTGAGCACTTCATTGGCAAAAAGGGCAGCACGCTCCCAACCAGCTTGATAAGTAGCTTCATTTAATACAGTAAAATTACCCATGCCATTTATTTGAATTACATCCTTGTCTTGATAAGCCGGACTTGCTGCATAGAGCAAAGTTCTTGCTTTAAGAGCATTTGCCGCTAATCCGCAAGCTCTACCAATTTTAGATTTTCCGACAACTACATCATCTCCTGTGTAAGTTACAGGCAAACGTCTGGCAGCTTCTTCACAGTCGGAAACAATCTGGCTGACGCAATCTTTATACGAGTCACGTTTAAACAGGCTCGGCTTCGCAGATTCCTTATCACCAATGAAATGGTTGGTGATCGTATATCCCAATGCTTCTCCTTCGTCTGTTCGTCCTCCATAAGTTTGTAACAATTTGAAGCTGCACCATGCTCTTAAAAAATAGGCTTCACCAAGTAAACGAGTCTTTATTGCCTGATCAGTTTCTTTACTTACACGATTGTATATTACATCATCTGTAACTCCTTTTTCCATGAATAGATTGATGCTTTGTATCTTATCATACATATTGTCCCAATTTCCAAGTGGATTTGTTGATCGGCTGAATGCTCCCATGCTAGCTCGGTATACACTCGAACCATAATTTCGGGTTAGTGCATTGTCTGTTGCAGCATCTAAGAAATTATCATCATAATGATCCGGAACAACCATTAAATCTGCATATACTTGCGTCAAAACGGCTTGTGCCATATCGGGATTAGTCCATACGGTCTCACTGGACCATTCATTTGTCAATTTAGGGTCAAGCAGATCTTCACAAGAAACAATACTTCCCCAAATACAGGTTAACAGTATTAATTTGCTTATTTTCATATTTGCATATTTTTTAAGTTTAGAAAGAGACGGATAAACCGCCGGTTACAGTCATATAGGCCGGATAATTTGTGATTCCGGCATTTAATCTTTCCGGGTCCAGATCCTTTATTTTAGAGAAGGTAAGCAAATTTGTACCACGTACGAATAGTTTACATTTGTTTGCAAAGAATCTACCTGCCTTATTTTCAAATGTATAACTAAGTTCTACATTTTTCAAACGGAAAAATGAGCCATTCTCTGTCCAGAAACTGGAATCACGAAAGTTATTGCTTTCTGTCGTTGTTGTTAATCGGGGCATTGTACCTGAAGGATTATTAACCTCATGGTAGCGATTTAATGCTAATTCAGAGTATCCATTCAGACCATTATTCCAATAATAAGCGTTTGTACATAATTGAGTAATACCTGTATGAAGAGTTCCTAACATATAAAGTCCAAACCCTTTGTATTTGAGGTCTACATTGATTCCCCAAGTGGTTATAGGAAAACTTTGCCCTAGGCTCATACGGTCATTATCATCTACAATCCCATTGTTGTTTAAGTCAGCGTATGCAATATCGCCGTTTTGATATATACCGTATGATTGTAATGAGTGATCTTCTAATGGAATGTCTTTTCCAAATAATCCTAGTGCTTGTAAGCCAAAAATAGTACTAGTAGGCCGTCCAATGGCTTTACGATAGCTTTCCACTCCTTCTATTTCATTCCATTTATCTAATTTATTTTTTGAATAAGTCATATTGGCTCCGACTGTGTATAAAAAGTCCCGTCCGATATTCCCTTTCCAGTTGATTGCAATATCTATACCTTGATTAGTCACCTGACCGATATTTTCATACATTGTATAATTCCCTGCTGTAGCGGCATATTGGGCGTTATTCACTCCGATGATGTCTTTTCTACATTCATGGAAATAATTGAGTTCTGTGCTTAGGCGATTATTAAGGAATAATCCTTCGATACCGATATTAAACTCTTGAGAGTATTCCCATGTTAAATCTGGATTTCCCCAGCGAGCTAAACTAACTTTATGATCTGTTTGATCCTGGAAGAAATTATAGTTGCCATTATTATTCCAACCAGTTTGATACAAGAAGAATCCAGTATTACCTGTATAGCCTAATACACCGAAACTTGCTTTTAGCTTCAGGAAGTTAACAGCTTTTGCTTCTTTCATGAAACTTTCGTTAGAAATTATCCATGAAGCTCCTACAGCCGGAGAAAAGAAAAAACGATCGTTTTTATCAAATTTGTTGGATCCCATGCCAGCCAGAGTCAGCTCGGCTAGATAGCGTTTGTCATAACTATAGTTTAAACGCAGAGAGATGTTGGCATCTTTAAAATCTTGTGTCATTCCTGTCATCTCATTCTTTGTATACCGGAATGCGCCAATTGCTGAAAAGTCATGCACTCCTAATGTGCGTTCATATCCTATATCTGCACGCATACCAAAATAGCGGTAGGTATTATTGGAGGCTATCTTTTGCGTTTTGGGCAAATCCAGCTTTTTCATCTGTGTATATCGGGTGATAGTTTCACCGTCTAAATCACTATAAGTGTCAATGGCATAAGTTGGATAGGTATTCCTTAATTCTTGACGTAAGTAACTATAATTGTCAAAAGTTACATAAGCATTAAATGTCAATCCCTTAACGTATTTATTGAAGTCAAAATTTGCTCCAAGGTTTGTCTGGCTATTTACATACCTTTCGGAAGTGTCACCTCCATAAACCATATCTGCATATAAATTGTCTACTATCCGTGTGCTGGCTCCGAAGAATGGCGTGCCATCTTCATTGGGGGTAAACTGTCCCGATAATGTTTCATTAGGAATAATGAAAGGGTACTCATTGGGACGATTAGAAGATAATGTACTGAATATGCCTGCACCATCTTTTGCTCCCCAGTTTTTCAGTTCCACACGAGCTGCAACATCTGCTGTTACTGTAAGAAAATCGGTGATTTTAATATCCAGATTACCACGTGCATTCATACGGTGTAAAGCCGAACGTTCTCCAACTTTTTCTAATCCGGAACCACCGGTATATCCGCCAACTAATGCGTATTTCACACCTTCATTACCTCCATTAAACTCAATTGTACCTTTTCGGTAGATATTTTGGTTCAATAAGAACTCATTGTAATAATCAACATTTGGATACAATACATCATTGACTCCACTACTATTTCTGTATCCTTCTAATTGCGTGTCAGTATAATAAGGATTCATCCCATCGTTTATACGAGCTTCATTAAACAATTTTGAATAGTTGTAGGAATCCAGATACTTAGGTACACGTGTAGAGGGCTGTACACCGTATTCTACCCCGACACGAACAATTCGTTTATGAGCTTCTCCTCTTTTAGTACGTACCAAGACCACTCCGTTTGTGGCAGCTGCTCCATACAGGATTTTGGCTGTAGCATCTTTTAAAACTTCGATGGATTCTATTTCTTCCGGTAAAATATCATCTATCGGACGTTCTATTCCGTCAATAATAACCAAGGCCGTATTTGTTCCATTATTGTGTTGTCCACGTACATATAATGTTGATGTGTTATAGCCCAAGCCGCCATCACCGGAAATAGCAATTAGTCCGGCAGCCTGTCCTTGTAAGGCATTGGATAATTGTAAATCAGGGTATTTTAATACATTTTCCATAGATAACTTGGATACTGTACCTACCAGGTCCCGCTGATACGTTTTTCCACCGTCTGCACGTTCGTGTATGTTTCTTTCTGAAGCATATAGATCTTCATTTTGTAATTTGATGACAGTGGGCTGTTCTTTTGCGAGGTTTATTACAACATCTTTATAACCGAACGCTTCAATTAATAAGGTTCCATTAGCTTTTGTTTTGAGTGCAAATTTTCCATTTGCATCTGTATAGTTTATAATAGAACCTTCACCGCTCAATACTGTTACTCCGCTTAGCGGTTTACCTGTGTTGTCTGTCACCAGCCCTTTCACTTCAATAAGGGCTGTTTTTTTCTTTTTAGGTTTATCCTGTGCTTCTAGCGAAGTGGCTATGCCGGATAATATAGCAGTGACAAACAGAATAAATATGAATTTATTATATCTTTTCATTTGATTAAGCCATTTTAATTACCAATATGGGTTTTGTTGCAAATTATTCAATGCGTCTACGTCATGTTGAGGCAAAGGATACCAGTAATTCTTCTTTGTAAAAGAACGCACTTCCGGAGTTATATCGATTTGTTCATAATCATAAGTCAATGTAGACTTATCCGTGATACTTCCATGATTAGATTCTCGTGGTGTGAATAATGCTCCCTTAATAGGATAAGTATCCTTGAATGTTTCTTCCAAGATCATCCAGCGGCGGATATCCCACCAACGATGATTTTCAAACATTAATTCTACGGCACGCTCACGGCGATAAGCTGCACGGAATTTATCAGGATCGGCTACAATATCTGATGGCAGATCTGTTAAGCCAATTCGTCTGCGAAGAATATTAATAGCTTCTGCAGCTGATATAGGACATCCCTCAATAGTTGCCGTAGCACTTCCGCAACCCTCAAATAGCGCTTCTGCATAGTCTAAATAAATTTGCGAAGCACGGATATATATGGTGAGGAAGCGATAGTCCCACCAACAGTTCGGATTGTTCTTTTCAAGATACTGATTGCATTCCGGCCACATGAACTTTTTACACATAAATCCTGTGAACATTCGTTTGTTGCAGTCTTTTTGAGTTAACATGTGTTGATAGGCTGCTCCTCCTTTGTAGGTTGTAATGTAATAGGTACGTCCATCAGCGTAATGTCCCCAAGTTGTTCCAGGTAAAAGGATGTTGTTATAGAAACGGGGATCACGATCCTCAAATGGCTTATGGTCATAGTCAAGTGCATAGCCGCTTCGTGGGTCATCAATCGGGTAATAAATACCGTCTGCTCCCTTCTTGTCAAACATGTTGACGATATTCAAACTTGGGCAGCACATGGAATTTCCATCTGGTCCCGAACCGAATGCAAGATCCTCATATTGCCAGAATGTGCGGATAGTGCGTTTTTGGTTTTGATTAGCAGCGTTAGGAAATTGTCGCTTGACCCAAATGTACTCCGGTTGATGTACAGGTGGATATTTAAAATAGAAAACATTCGTATATTCTTCTTTACTAGCCAAACCATAGGGATAAGGGGCAGACTTGCTTCCATCCATATAACGTATTACTTCATAAGCGGATTTTGCTGCGGATTTTGCGCGTTCCGTGTCATAGCCTTTGTTTTCTGTAGAATTTAAATTATTCTGCATCAATGGACTTGCATCAAACAACTGTGCCCATTCTTTAAGTGCCATTGCTGCAATTTTTGTGGGTCTTCCATAGTTTGGATCATCCCAACTGTCAGGTAACATGTAAATTGCTTTTTGTATATCTTCCATCATCCAGTCGTGTGATTCATGGTAGGTCATACGGGGAATATCATCATCTCCACCTTCAAAGACCTTGTCAATAATAGGCATTCCCCCATATCTTTTAATTATCTGAAAGTAGAACCAGGAACGATAGAAATAAGCTTGTCCCAGAATCTCATTTTTTTGTTCAGGTGTCAAAGGAGCCTTATCGATATCATTAATAATGCGGTTATTGATACGCAATGCCTTATATGATCGAGATATAGCTGTACTTCCGGCATTACCGATTTCGAAAGTCTTATTTGACTTGGCATTACTTAACCAGTTTCCGGAATGTAAAGTAAAAACGGCAGATGAATTATCTGTGGTTGCCATCTCGTCTGCAAAGAGACCGACAAATGCGCGTCCATTTTCCCAATTATCCATTACCATAACATTTTCCAATTGGTTGAAAGATTGATCTAAGAAACCTCGTAAGGAATAGTAATCCCTAAAGATATCATCTTCTGTCAATCCTACATCTTCCCTTTTATCTAAGAAGTCTTCACAGCTTGTCATCCCACCAAGAATGAAAACTGAACAGATATATAATAATACTTTTCTCATCTTTATTTCTTTTGAATATGATTAAAATGAAACTCTTAGTCCTAAAGTGTAAGTACGGACAATCGGATAGCTGCCTACACCTCCTGTTTCAGGGTCCACGCGTTTGTCCCCTTTCCAGAAGGTTAGTAAATTATTCCCGTTCATGTAAACCTGAAGATTAGAGATATGTGCTTCACTCAACCATTTTTTAGGGAATGTATATCCTATCTCCATGTTCTTTAATCGTATATACGAATAGTCGGAATAGCGATAAGTACTTTCCACTTTGTTGTATGTATTGTTCAAGTGTGTAGCAGGTCGCATAACACCCGATGAATTAGCTGTTTCCGGCGTCCATCGTTCCATGGATTTTGGTTGAACACGTATGTTTGAAGCTGGAAAATCCCACAGATATTGATCGAACTGTAACTTATATATATTGCGTGGCGAATAGAGCATTGCACTGAAGTTAAGTCCTTTCCAATTGAACCCGAAAGAAAATCCGATGGTAGTCAATGGGTAATTCAATTCGTCTACAACTACCTTGTCGTTTGAGTTGATTATTCCGTCTCCATTGAAGTCTATATAGATAAGGTCTCCAGGAATTACTTGCGATGCTGTAGTACCATTTATAGCTGTTTGTGCGTAATTGAACACATCGTCTATCGAACCATAATTACCGATCGCAATAAAACGGTTTTGATAATCAATCGGTTTACCTGCAGCTTTCAAGTGCTCATCCGCATTTCTAGGATCATCTTTATAGACAATCCGGTTTTCGCTGGCTGCAAAAGTTAAAGCTCCCCAGTAATTAAAATTACGTCCGATTTTGTCATTCCAGCGTAACTCTAATTCTAAACCATGATTTTTTGTTTCTCCTCGGTTGATAGCGTTAAAAGTAGCTCCTACAATAGAAGACGTAGTTTGTGGGGTCATTAGAATATCTTTACGATTCTCTTTAAATAAATCCAAAGTTAAATCTAACTTATTCCATAAGCCAATTTCTATTCCAAAGTTATGTTTAGTCGCTTTTTCCCATGTTGAAGTCAAGTTAGCAATATCTCCTTCTGTATAGAGCGGGCTATGTGTGACTCCTTGTGTATTTCCTAATTCAATACTTCCTAAAGAATTAAATAATTGGATGTAATTCCAACGTGCAGCAGCTGCATCACTACCGACTTTTCCGTATGAATATCTAAATTTTAGGTTAGTCAGCACATCTCCAACATGTTTTTTTATAAAAGGTTCTTCTGAAGCACGCCATCCCAAAGAATAGGAAGGGAACAGGCCGAAGCGTTGTCCTCGGGCAAATTTTTCCGAACCTGTATAAGAGATATTCATCTCCGCCAAATAACGTTCTTTCCAGTTATAAGTAACACGTCCCACCCATTCTTCACGATAACTTGGGAATTTGATAACTTTATCATCTTTTGAATCAGATACTTGACGGTTCATCAGCGCTAACGCTGTTACATTATGACTCCCGAATGAACGATTATATTCCACAGAGAATTCGTAATATAACTTACGATTATAACCATCCAAATTATCATAAGAAACGTTGGGAGGGAGTTCAATATCCTCATCATTTGGCCATCGTTTTTCCAAAATCATGGGGTAAGTGAGGGAACCATCTGCATTGACTGTCGGATTAGAATAATCATATTCGCGATGGTATTTAATAATACTGTTTCTGGATTCAAAATCATTGTTACCCCAAATTTCACCAGTCTTTATACTAGAACGAGTAGTGGAAGCAGAGGTGTATGAAACTTTAGCGGCAGCTTTTAGTCCTTTAGTTAGAAAGTCCAGTTTTTGTTCCAAACGAACATCATACCATCCCTGAAAGGTTTTATACAGTTGTGATCCATTCGTATTCATATTACAAACAGGATTATAGCCGGCAGTAGATCCATCTCCCCAATAGCCATCACTATACTTTATCGGGAAAGAATTGGTTGGTGCCGCAATGATTCGAGTGTACACATCATCAGCAAAGTTGTCATTGCGGTATCCCATTTTCCCTGCAATATTTACTGATAAGGAAGTCGTTTTAGTTAAATTAAAATCTAAATTTGAACGCCAGTTATAACGGCGATAGTAGTTTCTTGGATCAAAATTCTCCTGTTTCTGTAAATCATAAATATCACCGTCATTTTGATAACCGATGGAGGCGAAGTAACGCATGAAATTGGTTCCTCCGCTGATATTCACATTATATTGTTGGGAAAAACCTGGTTTAACCAACTCATCCCACCAGTCTACTTGTGGAAAGACATCATTATAAGGGCCGTAGTTGCCTGTATCAAAAGCATTTGACCAAGCATTGATAACAGATTGTTTAATTTGTTGATTCCAGTTGTTGTCATTAGCTACAGCTTCATTATACATTTTCATGGATGTAACATAATCTGCCCATTCCATATTTGCAGTAGTCTGTTTAATACCAAAGCTTGTAGAAAAATTGATGTTTGGTTTCTTATCTTGTCCGCGTTTGGTTGTTAACAATATTACACCATTTGCACCTCGAACCCCATATACGGCTGTAGCAGAGGCATCTTTTAGAATAGATATAGACTCGATTTCATTCATGTCAACATCGTTCATATCCCTTTCTATACCATCCACTAATACCAAAGGGTCAGAGTTTTGCCAGGAAGCCTTGCCACGAATGTACATTTTGGTATCACTAGCTCCAGGTTTGCCTGAAGTATTGATAGCTACCAAACCATTTAGTTTGCCTTGTAAAGCCTCTGATACAGAAGTGATATTACCTCCTTTCAACAATTCTTCTCCTTTAGTTTGGGTAATAGCGCCTACACTTGATACCTTTTTCTGAATACCATAACCTACTACCACTACTTCTTCTAGTTGTTTGCTGTCTTCTTCCAGAGAAATGATAGGCTCTTTTTTCAGATCATCCACTTTGATTTTCTTTTCTTGATAGCCGATATAAGAGATTTTGAGTACAGCATTAGCAGCTACAGATAGCGTAAACCGACCATCTATGTCAGAAATGGTACCATTCGAAGTGCCTTCAACAGTAATATTTACTCCTATTAAAGGTTCATTACTTTTTGCATCTACAATTTGTCCTTTAATGCTATGATTCTGCCCCCAAAGTAGAGGAGGAGAGAGTAGCAGAGCTAGAAAGAGTAGACACATCCACTTAAATTCCAAGTTTTGATGTTTCATAGTAATAACGTTAAAAAGTTGTGTGTATAAAAAACATTCTTATTTCTTTTTTGGGTAAGGTGCTACTATACAGCGTTTAGCCCATATTTGGTAAGCCTTTGTCATTTCAACAACTTTTTGCCATAGCATTATTGATGAACAATAATGCTATTGGCAAAATGAGATAATTTGATTTTATAGTAATATTCTTTAAAGATCTCATATGTATAAATTTGAAGTAAACGTCGTGCTAACTTTATTGATTATTCTGAACTTTATCCATTAATACTTTCATCCAGTATCCTCCGATCACCGAACGGGCTCTGAAGCCTACCCATCTACCGCTGTCTGTATGGTGCCAGTCGCTGATAGGTACACGAGATACTGTTTCATTGATATATTTATAGACAGGATCAGAGAATTTCTGGAAGGTTTCCTTATCTGAAGACATAGCTGCCGTCCACATGATCCAGTCGGATTTTGTGTATTCTTTACGAGAGTCTAGAGGGAGCCCATAAGGATTCTGTTTTGTCAAATAATAGTTAATCTCTTTTCTGATAACATTATTAGGGAATAAATTCAGGTTCCACAACTTATCCCAAACCATGTTATATTTTTGACTCCAGGTATCTTTACGGTCAAAAG
>CAUHML010000103.1 GCA_959606905.1 uncultured Bacteroides sp.
AGGCAGCTTGCGTGCCGAAGGTTTCAGGCTTAACTCATCATAGATAAAAGAGTCATCAAAACCTATATTCTTGGCATCCGTCTTGTTGTTTGCATAATACATTTTATCCAGTCGTGCCCAGTAAATGGCTCCCAGGCACATGGGACACGGCTCACACGAAGTATAAATTTCACACCCACTCAGGTTGAATGTTCCCAGTTTGGTTGCCGCCGCACGGATGGCGCTGACTTCCGCATGGGCGGTAGGGTCGCATTGAGAAGTGACACGATTGACTCCGGTAGCGATAATTTCTCCGTCCTTGGCGATAACGGCTCCGAAAGGACCGCCGCCGTTTGCCACATTCTCTATAGGCAAGTAGGTAGTGATTACCAACGATTAGCATATATCACCAATGATTATTAAGGCGTTCATTTTGAGCGCCTTTCTTTTTAGCCTTATAAGCGATGGTTATCGTTTATAGGGCTTTTTCAGCTCATTTTTGTACCGTATTTGTTGCTCGCTTGTCAAAGACCAAAAATTCAGTGGAAAGGTAGTAGAGAAACTATACGCCATTTTACACGGTTTTACGGGAATTTACAGTAATAACGGAGAAATAAAGATGAATTGAAATGAGCAGTAACCTGAAAATTAAGCGAATTTGCGCTTGGTGCGGTAAAGAGTTTATCGCCCAAAAAACAACAACAGCATGTTGTTCCAAACAATGCGCCAACGCTCTTTATAAAAAGAAGAAGCGTGACGAAGCAATCAAAGCTAACAATCAATTCGTGGAGAAGAAGATTGATGAAAAGCCTATTGAAAGAATCAAAGACAAGCCATTTCTCACAATTACCGAGACTGCAATCTATCTCGGAGTAACCCGACCTACCGTTTACGGATACATTAAACGAGGTGAATTAAAGGTTACTCGATTGGGCTTCAAATACCTTTTGAAGAAAGAGGATATTGATGAGTTATTCAATAATCCAACAGAGTTCCATACTCCAACAAAAGAGAAAACCCCTATCACCGACTTCTACACCACAGCCGAAGTCAAGGAAAAGTATCATGTAAACGAATCATGGATATTCTTGGTAGCCAAGAAAAACAACATTCCCCGGACTTTCAATCGTGGCAAGACCTACTGGAGCAAGAAGCACGTGGATGCTTACTTCGCTAAGAAAGCCCCGGATCCCGACATTACAGAATGGTATAGCACACAAGAAATACAGAAAAAATTCGGCATGACCTTATCCGCTATCTACACATTTGTTTCCAAGAACGCCATCCCAAAGAAGAAAGAGGGTATCATGGTGTACTATTCCAAGAAGCATGTCGATATAGCCAAAGGTGTGGCAGCACCCGAAGAACCGCAATATTATACGGTAGCCGAAGCAATGGAGAAATTCAATCTTACCCGTGACCAACTCTATCATTATGCGAAATATCATAATATCCCAAAGGTCAAGAAGGGCAAATACACACTTATCTCTAAACCCGAACTGGATAAATTGCTTGAAGCTCCAAAGATAGAATAAGTTATTTATCGGTGAATGTTGCCACCATTGAATCACCTCATTCCTTTGCACCAAACAAATGTAAAACTCTAAATATTAAACAGTATGACACACACGTGTACAAAAGTAACAGTTCGTCAGAGAGCGATTCGGAACAATCGCATCTCCTTGTATCTGGATTATTATCCGGCAGTCCGTAACCCTGAGACCATGCAGATGAGCCGTCGGGAATATCTCGGCATCTACATCTATGCCCACCCCAAAAACGAAATGGAACGGGAGTTCAACAATGATATGCTGAACAAGGCAGAAGCTATCCGTTGTATCAGAGTGCAATCGCTCATCAATGAAGAGTTCGGTTTCTTGGATAAGACCAAGCAGAAAGCCGACTTCCTCGCCTACTTCAAAAAGATGTGCCGAAGTAAAGACCAGAAATGGTTGTTTGTCTATCAGCATTTCTACAACTTCGTCAAAGGGCAATGTACCTTTGGCGAGGTAAATGTGGACTTGTGTAAGAAGTTCAGAGAGTACCTGTTGAACGCCAAGCAACTTAAACACAGCAACCGCCCTATATCCCTCAATTCGGCATCCGGCTACTACTCCACTTTCAGAGGATTGTTGAAGATTGCCTATCGGGACAAATGGCTTCGAGAAAACATCAATGACTACCTTGACAAGATTGAACCACAAGATGTGAAGAAAGAATACCTGACACTGGACGAAGTGAAGAAACTTGCCGCCACTCCTTGCGACATCCCCGTTCTGAAAGCAGCTTCTCTATTCGCTTGTATGACAGGTTTACGCATCAGCGATATTCTCAATCTTCAATGGGAAGATTTTGCCATTGCTCCCGACCAAGGCTATTGCTTGCGTATCAGAACTCAGAAAACCCAAACGGAAGCGACACTCCCCATCAGTTACGAAGCCTACGAACTATGTGGTACGCCCGGCACAGGCAAAGTATTCAAGGGCTTGAAACGGAGCATGATTAACTATCCGCTGAAGAACTGGCTCAAAAAGGCAGGAATAACGAAGCCGATAACCTTCCACGGATTTCGTCACTCCTACGCAGTTATCCAAATATCCTTAGGCACAGATATTTACACTGTCTCAAAGATGCTAACCCACAAGAACGTTTCCACTACTCAAATCTACGCAGATTTGGTCAATGTAAAGAAACGAGAGACAGCCAATAAGATTTCACTGAAATAAATTACGGCTATGAAACGAGGAATCATAACAAACAACGGACATGGCATCCATATTTCTGATGGAGAAGTATGGATGACCGTTTGGGAGATTGCCGACTTGTTCTATACAACAGTTGGATCAATCAATTCCCGTTTAAAAGCAATATTGAAAGCCAATGTCTTAAAAAAGTATGACATCTGCCAATGTATAAAGTTGGAAAATGGGAATAGTGCCGATGTGTATAATCTCAACATGATTATAGCCCTATCCTATCAAATAGACACTGGACATTCTGCTTCATTCAGAAAATGGCTTATCAGTAAAGTTGCTTCCAAACAAAAGGGCATATCTCTCTTTATTCCTATAAGCGCAGCTAACATATATAATTGCTAATACCTTTGCTAAAAGTCCAACTTGGTTTTATTCTACGTTGGACTTTTCTTTTCTATTTTGGCACAGTTGACCTAGAATAATGCTACCTTTTGGTGACAAATGCTGCCACTTTCAGGGAAATGTATTTATACATCTTGCTAATGAGATATATTTGCACACAAACGATTAGCATATATTATTATGAAGCAGAAAAAAATAGAACATATTACTTTGAATCTGATTGTTTTCGGGACAATCGCTATCATTGGTGTTTTAGCCCGTCAGACCGTACTACACTATGGTTGGGATGAGTTCAGCAGCTACCTCATTTTTGTGGTATGCTCCATTGTCATGGGTGCAATCTATCTCAATCTGCAAATGGTATTCAGACAACTCCTTTCACCAACAATAGAGAAGTGCTTTATGAGATTTGAGTGTTACCGCAATAAGGCTGTGGTGGTTGAAACTTCAATAGTACACTCGGAACTTGCCGAAAGTACTATAAATTCAGACCCCGTCATTTCTAAACCGGATCCCGAAATTGAAATCGAAACTACATCTGACACAGAAGAAGTTTCTATTCTTTCATGTCCTGAACTTAACGAAGACGTGGCTGAACTTCCAAAAGAAGACGCCACACCTTCTAGCATCAATAATATATCTATCGAATCCAATCAGCCAACAGAATATGAGGTGTTCCGAGCCAACGCTATGGCAGAGAAAGAGCGAGCATCACAAGAAAAGTTAGATAAGGTTCTCACATATACGAAACAGAACTTGGTTCTCTATCTTAGCGAAACTGACCTCAATCGCCTATGTGGATATATTACGGAATACTATTTCTCTGATTCTCTACCCAAAGTTGAACAGATAAAGGTTGATGCTCAATTAAAAACCATTGACATCATGCACTTTGGCTGGAACATCGGCAAGGCATTCGGTAAACCACGCCTACAGACTGCCACATTTATAAAAAGAGTATTTGCTCATATCCTCCGTGATTCGGAAATATCCACCATTGAGCGCAAAATGTCGCACACGGAATCTGAGTGCAAGATTAAACTGGATAGAAAGATTGCATGAATATAACCCTATATAAATACTATTTGATAAAAGTAAAGTCTATATTTTGTTCTATTATCATCAGAATAATGCCTATTAAAATTCCTACTACAATCTCTGATATCAAGCATTTTCGAGAATCATCAGAGGAAGATTCTTGCTTTGCAATTTTTGCTATATTTTTAGCTATCACGACTTTCGGAATATAGAATCTAACAGGAGTCCAAAGAGAAAAAACAATCAATAGAATGCCTATAAATAGGAACAAGGTAGAATCAAATTGCCATATCCTTATATTATTATAAATCATATATATTGCCAACGTAGATATAGCAACTCCAGTAATCCTTATGCAATGAATAAGCAAAAGGACTATTAAAGAGAATATCGCTAGTATATATTCACCACATACTGCTAAAATAGCTGATGTCGAATTTGCAGAAGCTGATTCTATTTCTGCACTACACGATGTTAAAAAGAGTAAGAGTGAAAATACCAATAAATATTTAATATTCCCTATTTTATAAATGATATTATCCATAATGGCAAACTTTGTTTATTTGCAAAAATACAGAAAAACTACCAATTAGAATGTTACATCCTAATATTTATCATTGTATTCCACATTTTTCATCTAAAAACTCTTCTTTCTAAGCTACAACTATCATAATTGACACCAGTAATCACTGATTATCTGTTTATTATCAATAAATTATCACTACCAATCACCATCAAAAAGTTATTCATCAGTTATATTTTGGTGAATGATTCCACCATTGAAACACCTGTTTCCTTTGCCGTCGAACAATTAAAAACGATTGGCGTATGCAAAAAGAAACAGTAACATTTGATAAGCTGCCCGAAGCGGTAGGTTATCTAACCGAACAGGTCATTGAGTTAAAAAGGATGGTGTCGGAACTTCAACCACCAGCATCAGACAAACATGTGTTGATTGAAATTGAGGATGCTTGCCGTATCATCAGAAAAGCCAAGCCTACCATTTATACCTTGGTACGCAAAGGGCTACTTCCTGCCTATAAGAAAGGTAAGAAGCTCTACTTCTACGAGGACGAACTTCTGGCTTGGATTGAGAACGGGCGTAGAAAGACTTCCGAGCAAACATACGAGGAGATGCTGGCAAATATGCAAAGCGGTGTCCGTCATAAGCCCAAATCATCCGTGAAACTTTAATGATTGTGACTATGGATACATCTTCTATTAATCCGGCATCCATCATTGATGAAGCGGTTGATTTAAGTATGCGACTGACGGGTACTGATTTTCCTGTCAGCATATTCCCGTCAAAAATCCAACGCATCATCAATGAGGTTCACGAATGCCATAACTACCCGACTGACTACATTGCCGCAGCTATCCTTACGGCAATAGCAGTCGGCATTGGCAACACTCATCTTGCTCAAATCAAGCAAGGCTGGATAGAGAGTCCTATCCTGTATATGGCATTGATTGGAAGACCGGGAGCGAATAAAAGCCATCCGCTCAGTTTTGCAATGAAACCGTTTCTTGATTACGACTATCAACAGAATCAAGTCTTTGAAAAAGCACTTGCAAAGTATGATGAACTGATGAGTATGAGCCGCAAAGAACGCACAGAAAGCGGTGAAGAGCAATTTCCACAGGAACCTGTCCGTAAACGCTTCTTGATTTCGGATGTAACACCTGAGGGATTAAGTCTGATTCATGCACAAAATAAACGTGGTTTGTGCTTATGGGCTGATGAATTGTCCGCTTGGTTCAAGAACTTCAACCGTTACAACAACGGTTCAGAAGAACAGTTCTGGTTGTCGGTGTTCAGTGCCAAGACCACTATATCCGACCGCAAGAATGCCAAGAGTTCCATCTTCATCAAGCGACCGTATATCTCTGTCATCGGTACTATCCAAAAAAAGATTCTCAGTGAACTGGCTAAAGGCGAACGCTCCAGTAATGGATTCATCGACCGCATTCTGTTTGTAATGCCCAATCTGCAACAGAAAGCACGTTGGAATGACAAGGAACTGCCGGAGAATATCGAACAAGAATGGAATGCCATTATTGATAAGCTGATACAACAAGAGTACGCTCTCAATGAATTTGGAGAGATAGAACCGCATATTCTTTTTTTCACGGAGGAAGCCAAAAAACGGCTTTATGAATGGCAGCACCACTTCTCAGAGTTGTGTGACCGAGAGACAAACGACACCATTGTGAGTATCTATTGTAAGTTGGAAATATACATCATCCGCTTCTGCTTGATTATCCAATTAGCCCGATGGACTTGCGGAGAGTGTGATAAAACCTATATCGACCTGTTGACGGTGGAACGAGCCATTAAACTGACGGAGTATTTCAAGGAATCCGCATTGAGCGTTCAAAACATACTCAATGAAAATGCACTCAACAGCCAACAACAGGCGATAGTCAATCTGCTTCCTCCAGCCTTTACAACTGCCCAAGCTATACAGATAGCCGAGCAGAACGGAATGAAGGAGCGCACGTTTCAACGCTTTCTCAATGACAATATCGGGATATTGTTCCGAAAAGAGAAACATGGAGAATATTCAAAGATTAACCCGTGACATTTTTGTCGGTTTTGACACTTTCCTAACGAGAAATGACAATAACGACAAAAGTGACACACCTAAAAAGAAACATACAATGAGTACACATAGATTCATATTAGAACCCTACAAAGGTATCAGCACTCGGCATACTTGCCCGAACTGTCACCGTCAAAGATGCTTTTCCAAGTACATTGATACAGAGAAGCAAATCCAATTCCCAAAGTATGTAGGACGTTGTGACCATGAGCAGAAATGCGGTTATCACTTCACGCCTCGTGATTACTTTGAGCAGAATCCGTCAGAAAAAGATAAGCTCGCAGAGAATAGTTTCAGAAACTATGCACCTATAAAAGAGATACAACCAATAGCCACATCCTACATAGATTTGGATATAGTCAACCAATCATTGCGTGGCTATCCTACGAACAAGTTGTTTCAATTTCTATCGGCTCAGTTCGGAGAAACAGAAACATTAAAACTCATGAAGAAATACAAGGTTGGTACATCCAAATATTGGGACGGTGCAACCGTATTCTGGCAGACGGACAATCAGAATAAAGTCCGCACGGGTAAGATAATGCTTTACAATTCCGAAACTGGCAAGCGGATAAAAGAGCCATACAATCATGTCACATGGGTACACTCCGTACTGCACAAAGGCGATTATAATCTGAAGCAATGTTTCTTCGGAGAGCATCTGCTTTCTGAAGACAAAAGCCGTCCTGTTGCACTGGTCGAAAGCGAGAAAACGGCACTCGTTGCCTCCTACTATCTACCGCAATTCCTATGGATAGCATCCGGTGGAAAGAACGGTTGCTTCAATGCCAACAGCCTATCCGTTCTGGCTGGAAGAACCGTTGTATTATTTCCCGATTTGGGAGCGACAGACTATTGGCAGAGCAAAATCGGTTTGATGAAAAGATATGGAATTGAAGTGCAGATGTTCGATTATCTGGAAGCCCATGCCAACGAAAAAGAGCGAAAAGAGGGATACGACATAGCCGATTATCTGCTCAAAGTGAAGCCCGACGAAGCCATCCTTCAGCAGATGATTAAGAGAAATCCTGTCTTAAAAACACTGATAGAGACATTCGGTTTGAAGCTCGTCAGCGTACAACAAGGCACTCCACGACCGAAGGTTTCACCACCTAAGAAACGAGGATTCAGACTTTGGACTTAGGGAGAGAAATCGAGACTTTTTTACTGTAGCAAGTTAATGTCGGTGTATTACATTTCCCGACCACTTGCTCCTCAAAAAGTCAGAGGAGGCAGCTCCCGATGGTCACAAATTATTCACTAAAAACAATTCACATGGAAAAGAAATATACAATAACACTCCGGCTGTCATATCAGCAACACGCATGGCTTGGTGCGCTTTGCAGACGGAGTAAGCAAACCCAAAGCGAAGTCATCCGTTCGCTCATCGAGAACGGTTCAGTTCGTGAACGAATCACGCAAGAGCATATTCACATCATCCGGCAACTGATTGGTGAAAGTACCAATCTCAATCAGTTGGCAAGACAAGCGAACACCTACGGTTTCTTTGCTGTTGCGGACAGATGCGAAGAAATGGCTCAGCACATTAATCAACTTATAAAACAGCTGAAAGATGATAGGTAAACAGACTAAAGGGACATCGTTCGGTGGATGCGTCCGCTATGTCCTCAAAGAGGAAAAATCCAAACTATTGGAAGCGGTCGGAATAGAAGGGACACCCGAACAGATGGCAGAGCAATTTGAGCTACAAGCCTTACTCAACGACAAGGTAAAGAATATTGTCGGACACACTTCGCTCAACTTCTCACCGGAAGACAGTGCAAGATTAAAGTCCGATGATGCTTTGATGCTGAGCATAGCACACGACTATATGAAACTGATGGGTATTGAAAACACGCAATACATCATTGCCCGGCATATCGACCGTGAGCATCCGCATTGTCATATCGTTTTCAACCGAGTGGATAATAACGGCAAGACGATTAGCGACAAGAACGATTTCCGTAGGAATGAGAAAGTCTGCAAAATGCTGACCGCCAAATATCGCTTGCACTTTGCCAATGGTAAAGACCATATCAAAGAGGAACGCTTGCGCCCCTACGACAAGGCAAAGCACGAGATATACAAGGCATTGAAAGAAGAACTGCCCAAAGCTTATAGTTGGGAAGACTTGAAAGATGCGCTTGCCGACCGTGACATTGATATGAAATTCAAGGTCAGCCGGACTACACGAGAAATACAAGGTGTCAAATTTGAACATAACGGCTTTTCTTTTTCCGGTTCAAAAGTAGGTCGAGAGTTCAGCTACTTGAATATCGACAACCGACTGGAAGAGAATGCTTGTGCATCCTTGTTGGAGTCAGCCAAACAGAAACTCAGAGAACAGAAAGAAGAGGTACAGCCAAGCGTTTCCCATTCCGATGATGGCTTTGGCATCAGTCTCGGTTTGCTAAACGGGAACTCGTCCTACGATGCCACTGCCGCAGAAGAAGCAGAGTTCAATCGCCTGATGAAAAAGAAAAAGACTAAGCGCAAGCGAGGCTTTCATTTATAATCCATTATTATTAACATCTTAAATTCAATTATTTATGGTACAAAAAGATTTAATTCTTGATTTCAATCTCTACTTGTGTGAGAAATTTGGCTACAGAGAAAGCTGTAGCGTGATGCCACATGCCAACGGCTTTTGTATGGACATTCGGGAACGTGACTTAGACTGCTATATCCGCTTCTGGGAGTATAGCTGTGGAAGAGGCAACTTCCCCGACTGGTCTATCATCATTGTGCGTAGTAACTTCAAGGAGAACCAAGAAGAAAACCTGAAAGACTTGGCTCGGTTCTTCAAGGAGTACATGCCACGCTACGGTTACAAATACCTCTGCACCGAAGATGATGACTACAAGTATTATCAGACACTTGGCTTAAAGTGTATCATGGACGGTTTTTGTCCCAATTATGCATTAGCACTAAAGGATTTGAATGTCTGAGACATGGTTTTAGAGTTAAGGAGGGGATTTTTCCTCTCCTTTTCTTTTTCGATGTGCCCTAATGAGCTGATTCCTCTATTATGAATGTTGGCAATAAAAGTGTTATTACTACATTTCTCATAATATATGCAATGATTGAGAGCGAAGAAATTACTGTATCAGGTTACTTCGCTCTACATATTACATCATTTCCCCAACGACTTAAAGACCTTCGCAATACAACGCTTTTTCTGTTCCATATTGGGATGAACATATAAGTCTAAAGTGGTCGAAATATTGGAATGTCCTAACAATACACTAACGGTCTTGTAATCACAGCCAGCTTCTATACAACGAGTGGCAAAGCTATGGCGCAGGCCATGATATTTCAATTTGGGAATACCTAATTTCGCCATTAATTTGCCGTAATAATTACGGTAAGTACGAGGCTCGGTTGGATATTCATCATTAGTCAAAACATAGAAATCTTCATTAACGACCTTCTTCAGTGGTTTTACCATTGCAAGAAGGTCCTTTGTCATAGGAATTTTCCGACATGAGTTTTGTGTCTTGGGAGTGTTGATAACCAGCTCGGTATATTTCTCCGTCCCATTAATAATGTAAATCCGTTCAATTGTACGATTGACTGTTATCGTTCCCTCTGAAACATTGATGTCACTCCACTTCAAAGCGCAGACTTCCCCTATACGAAGTCCGGTACAAAGACTGATGTAGATACCCAGTCCAGCAAAGGAAAAATGACTTTGAATATGATTGAGTATTTTCTTGTGATTAGCAACCGATAGTACTTCCAATTCTTTGGTTGTTGAAGAAGACGGATATTTGATGTCCCACTCTTGATAATCCATCCATTCATTTTTTACGCCGAATTTCATAACCATTTTCAGTACAATCAAAATGTCTTTTACGGATTTCACATTCAGTCCATTCTCTATTTTCTGCAAAACAAATTCTTGCACAGCCTGTTCATGGAGTGTATCGCTTTCTCCAAAATTTGGAAGAATATGATTTTCCAAGATAAGCACATAAGCAGCCATTGTGGACTGCTTCACATAAGGTTGCTTGTACTCTTTCCATGCAACCGAGATTTCTCTAATTGTTTTCTGTCCCATAATCGTATATTAATATGTTGTACATATAATTAGAGAATAATAAATCCCAGATGTTCCCCATTTGAGATTCCCGGAGTTTAGTGGGGAGTGGGAAATGGTATCACTTCAAGATATAGCCACTATAAATCCAAAATCAGATCCGCTTCAGAACACTTTTATTTATATAGACTTGGAAGCCGTTGAAAAAGGTGAGTTAAGAAAAATACAAGAAATAATGCGAGAAGAAGCACCAAGTAGAGCACAACGTGTTATAGATAACAATGATATTCTGTTTCAATGTGTGCGCCCCTATCAGAAAAACAACTATATTCATAGGATTCTAAATACGAGTAATCAACAATGGGTTGCTTCTACTGGATATGCTCAAATTAGAACAACAGAATTGCCAAACTATATTTATCATCTATTGAATACAGACGAATTCAATAGAAAAGTAATGGTTCGTTGCACAGGTTCAAGTTACCCTGCTATTAATAGTGAGGACTTAGCAACAATTCATCTTTATTATACACCCGACAAAAAAGAGCAACTTAAAATATCTCGATTATTAGATTTACTTGACAAACGCATTGCTACCCAAAACAAAATCATTGAG
>CAUHML010000104.1 GCA_959606905.1 uncultured Bacteroides sp.
TCTTCCGGAATCGGATATCCCCATTGACTCTGTTTTTGCCATATATAAGTAGTATATGGTACAGTCTCATTAGTGTAATTACAACAAGCGGCATATTCGCAGGCCCGTAGGAAGAGATTATCATCATAAGCAAAGAAATCGTCTCCCTGGCTCCATGCCAACTGACAAATAATTCCCATCAATCCGACACACATCAACGTGTGTCCTTGGTCACGTCCACTTTCCTGCCATTGAGCAAAGTTATAGTCCGGTGCATAATCGTGATAGATAGCACGACGTAAACGTCCGTTTGTATCACCTGTCTGCAAATGGGCGATACCTTCATTATAAATATCACGACGATCGGTTACAATGCCGATAGCCATTTTAGCCGCTATATTACAAAGACACCAGTTAGCCCAATAATGTAACGCATTCGTATCGTGATGACGTTTCAGGAAATCATCATTAGCAGGATAGAACACTTTAAGCAACCAATTCTGGAACGCTGCGAAGTCCGCACGATCCCATCCTCCATAATCCCTCAATAATTCACCGGCAATAGCAAATTCATAACCATAAAGTCCTGCAGCAAGCGATAAATTCGTATTACCTGTTACACCTACACAAGTCTGTACCCACTTATTCAGATTCTCCACCGCTTTTGCCGCATATTCATCATCTTGTTCAATTTTCCAACGAAGCGCTTGCTGATATACAATAGTGGCTCCTCTGGCTGCATTCATGTAATTTTCATCTCCTGAAATACCTCGTTTAATCCATTCTGTAGGATAAGTATCTGCCGTCTTCTGCGAAAACTGGCTTTCTACTAATAATTGATAAGCACTTACCCAAGGCTCTTCTCCGGCAGCTTTTTTATCCCGGATACGCTGGAAGTCTTCCTCTGTATGCAACCCTTCATGCAGCATAGGTTCCGTTGACGGTTTAAGTTCAACCTGTTCCAAATTTACGTTATTATCAGGAAGAGGAATTTTATTCAAATCAGTTTCCACATTGACACCCGGAAGGTCAATGCCGTCCCCACATCCTACCAAAAACAGGGTAGCAAATACTGCGGTTATATAATATATCTTTTTCATCATATTTTTGGTTTAATGGTACACCATATCTACCATTGATTACGGTGCACCCAATTATAGTTTATTGCTCTACTAACTCTAATTTGAAATTATCTATCTTAGCCCGTCCTTGTTTTACTGTAATCGTACATACAAAACCAATGACAACATCGGTAGGCTCTTCAACAAGAATATCAACTACTACATCACCCGTACCCGAAATAGAAGCGTTTGCCAGACTCTTACTTGGTATATCACTCGTATTTGCCATCTCGTTACCTTTACAAACCGCAACATAACCGGTAAAACCTCTGCCGTCATATTCATAAACGTGTGCCGTCAACTTATATTTTCCTTTTTGAAGATGAGAAGTCTGATATACCTTACCATCATTTTTAGGATTGTCAAATCCCCAATCTGTTTGTAAAGCCAAACCTGCATCACTTCCATCACCATATTTCGTTTTAAATGCCAAATCAACAGCAGCACCTCCTTCACCAGCAGTCAAGTTAGAGTTCTGAACTATCCAATAAGCAGCTTTTGCCCACTCTCCTTTTTTATGGAATCCTTTATCTCCACCTTCTTTTACATATTCAAAAGGCTGTTTATAGTTCATGAGTACATATTGAGAAATATCTCCATCCGTCGGCAGAGGTCGCAATATATCACTCTCTACGGGTTGTGCAATACCTTCAAACACCATTGTTACTTTTCCACCATTGAAACCTTGCGGAACCGTTACAGTAATAGAAGTCGTAGTAATCTCTTTAACCGTAACGGGTACGGATATTCCCTCAAAAGTAACTGTAACAGAATTCTTATCCGTTCCAAAACCTTTTCCTGTAAATGTTATTTCCTGTCCGGCTTTTACTAATGTGCCATTAGGATAAATATACGGTGTTTCAACAGAAGTGATTTCCGGAGTTTCCCAAACCTCAAATGTGCCCGATTCGCCCATCTCTATTTCCTTACCCTGAATTATCAGTTTAATCTTCACCGGAGCTTCAGATGAAACTCCTTTGGGAACATTCACTACGATATTACCTTTATCATTCAGTGTCACTTTATCACAAACTGTTTCTCCGAAAAAGACCTGAATATTTTCAGCTTTCGTACCAAAGTTCTGACCAATGATCGTTACTTCCGCATTAATATATCCGGCTTTCGTTGAAATGCCTGTTACTGTCGGCATCGGTAATACCGTATATTTCAACTGTGTCCCGATAGTTTCAAACGGAGTAATGACAGTAATTGTATAATCTCCGGCTTCCAACGAAGCAGGTACAGTGAGTGGAATACTCTTATCCGTCAAATTATCTGTATCTATTGCAGCTTCTACAGGTTCTCCGCCAGCTTTAGAGAAAGTTACTTTCAAAGGCTCCAACCCTTCAACAGACTTATCCAGCAATTCTTGCACAAGATTGGTTCCTGTTATTGCAAATTTACTGCCAGCAAAACCTGATGGAACCGGTTCGTCTTCCTTAGGAGTATCAAGCGTTGCATGCTTCAACACAGTGAAAGGATAAGAAGCCAAATCAATCGTTTGTTCTGCCATAATAAGTGTCATAACTCCACTGACAGCTGTCTCGGGAACTTTGGCCGTAAATTCGGTATCAGTAGGTGTACCCACAATCTCTGCCTTGTCTGTGGAAGTCCCGAAAGTCAAAGTATACAGTGTTTTAGAAGAAACAAATTCTTGTCCTTCAAAAACGATACTGGCACCCGGAAAACCATAAGAAGGTTTCACTACGCTGACACCCGGCTTACCAAGTACACGATAAACTAGATCAGTCTCCACACGTTGCCCGAAAACCTCAACGGTTATCTTTCCGTTTGTTGCCGATTCCGGCACTTTCGCAAGGATAGCATCATCGGCGCAAGAGACTACTACTGCCTCCTGGGAACCGATAAATACTTTCACATCTTCTGTTATGATACCAAAATCACTGCCACTAACGGTAAACTCATTCCCAACATATCCTTCTACGGGATCTATCTTTGTTACAGTCGCCACAGGATCAGTGTAACTCATTGGAACAATTTCTTCATTATCCTCGTCACAAGCAGCTAATGCGAAAAGCGAGAGAAAAACGGGAAACAGATAGTTATATATTTTCTTCATAATCTTAATTATATTATCACGATGAATTACTCTTTTTTCTTTTTCCACATCATTCAAGAATCAATTTCAATTCTGTCACCTTAAAGTATGAATTACCTTTAGCCAGAGAAGTCAGGAATCCAATGACAACATCCGTTGTCTCCGTCACTTCAAATGAAGGTGTAACCAACGTACCCGAATCATTCGCTGTTCCCATTTTATCATAGGCCACATAAACTCCATTTAGTTGCTCAAGATCAGCGACATTCGGTATATCACTTTCACTATCTCCTTTAGCTATCAATACGGAAATAAAGTTCCCCGCATCAGTAACTACCAATGTATATGCATAAGTGACTTCCAGTCTGTATTTACCAGGACGGAGCGTAGCAACCTGCCACATTTTCCCATTCGTATAAGCTTCTTTATCCCATCCATTCTGGAATGCTAACGTTAAGCCTTCTTCTGATTTATATTGCATTCCGGAAACAGTCGTATTGCCTTTTGCATTGAACGATGCTGCATTTTGATTCCACACTGCCGGAGTCCACCATTCACCGTTCTTCCAACTTTCATCATTTGCCTTGGCAAACGGCTGCTTATAGTTTTGAAGATAAAGCACTGTCACATCACCCTTCGAGTTAGGATTGAACATTGCACCACCTGTCATTGTATATCCGTGAATAGTCACAGTCACACTACCTGTCTGATAATCAGCAGGAGTTGTCGCAACAATAGTAGACTCATCCACCAGCTCAAATTCGGCCGGCGTTCCATTGAAACTAACAGAAATATCGGATGGATCCGTACCAAAGTTTTCACCTGTTATAGTGACCTTGTCTCCCGTATCGGCTACCCCTTCACCGTCTTCACTATCAGAAGTCACTGTAATGACACGTGGCGTAGGCAGTACTGTATAATGACCGATATTCTCCACCTTTTTATTATAAATCTGTAAAGACAGATTGCCTGTTACTGCAGTTTCCGGCACTTCCACTACCAAACGGTTATTTTTGCAATCGAGTACTTTATTGGATTGGGCTTCACCGAAGAAAACTTTCACTGCTTCAGCACGGTCACCAAAATTGGTTCCCGTAATAACTACCTGTGTAGTGACATATCCGTCCGTAGGATAAATGCTCTCCACTACTGGCACAGGATAATCATAAACTCTATACTTGGGGTCTTGCTCACAACCGGAGAAAAGTGCGGAAACACAAGCAAGTATTGCCAAGTGAAATGTATATTTGAATAAAAACTTCATATAATCTATGGTATTATACGTTAAACGATTGAATGATTAATATCCCGGATTTTGTACCAGATTTGAATTCAGGTTGATTTGATTTCTTGGAATCGCCCACAAATAATCTCCCTTAGTAAATGCGCAGTCGGATGATTTGAGGAGCACTACACAAGGTAATTTGCCTTTACCTGTTTCCACTTCTTCCGTCCCCTTCGTAAAGATAGCCGGATTGAAAGCACTGGTAGCATTCCCGTTTTCGTCTATAAATGCCGTCGGATAGCTGGCATTACCTACTACCGCACCGCAACGAGACTCATTCAGATTCTTCTCCGCAATACCCCAACGTTTCAGATCGTCACAACGGAAACCTTCCATATAGAGTTCCAAAGCACGTTCACGGCGGATCTCATCCAACATTACCTGATTGACTGTCTTACTCGCATTTGCCGGCACTCCTTCCTGAATTCGCTTTGCCAATGCATTTGTTAGGTTAGCAATTCCCGCACGGGCACGGATTTTATTTATCGACTTATTCAACTGGTCATCTGATATTTCACCATAGCGTTCCATCACAGCTTCGGCATAGTTCAAGTATACTTCTGCCAACCGAAGTACCGGATAATTGGCCGATTCATCTTTACTTTGGCGTTGAATATCGGTAATAGCAAACTTGGAAACACCATACCCACAGTTCTCAACTGTCAGGCTCGTAGCATATGAACCTATATAAGAAGTCAAACGGAAATCCCGATTCTGAAACTCGTCCCCCGGATTCTTATATCCCTGGAACTTATCAGACATGCTGACCGGAAGCCCGTCAGTGCATAAAAACATATCAATCAATTTCCGGCTGGGACGCATATCCGTATAAATCACCTGATTCAAATCTACCTGTCCTTTACGCGTTTCCTGACTATATACAGAAGCGATGATAAATTCCTTGTTCGTCGCTCTTCCGGCACCGGCAGGATTACTGGCTTCTTCTTCAATATTAAACAGGTAACGATTGCTCATATTTCTCATAGCTGCAACATTGTTATAATTCCAAAGGGAATAAGCAGCATCTCCCATCACTGTTTCGGATAATTGAACGGATTCTTCCAGAAAAGCATTTACCTGATCGGAAGCCGGACCGGCAGAACCTTCAAAATCAGTAGAAGTACCATTGTACTTACGCCAGGTAGCTTCATAAAGTAACACGCGAGCCTTAAATGCCTGTGCAGCCTGTTTGCTGATTTTACCTTTGTCGGCAGAGGTTATATTCTGTTCCAACGGCAACCCAGCAATAGCCTCATCCAAATCGGAGAGAATCAAGTTGACAACCTCATAACGGCTGTTACGTTTTCCATATAACTCCGGTGAAGTCACGTCGAGAACTTTCGTAACGACAGGCACTCCACCAAAAAACTTCAATAAGTAAAAATAGTTATAGGCACGGAAAAAATGACCTTCGGCTAATTCTTTTTTAATATCCGCTAAATTACCTGTATAGGAAGAAACTGCTCTTTCAAACATGTGATTAGTGGCACGAATATTACCATAGCAATTACCCCAACGGCTATCGTCATTAGGAACTCCCATCACACCGGTCCCCACACCATACGAATATCTGAAACAAGTAGAAAGATCGGATGCCGCATCCATGTGATCGAATATACTTCCATAGGAAGACTGCCATCCCAATAATTGCCCGTAAAGCCCGTTAGCATATTCACGGAAATGCTCCGGAGTTTTGAAATAAATCACATCTGTCTTGGCATCCAGTGGTTCCAAGTCAAGGAACGTATTCACGCATGAAGAAAATCCCAATGCGCAGGTGCAAATTAATATATAGTTCGTTATCTTTTTCATATCTTCTATTCTGTATTTAATTTTCCATAGCTACTATAAAGTGATGTTCAGACCGAACGACCAAGTACGTGCAAACGGGTATCCACTGTTGTTGGAGGCTGCTCCCATTTCCGGGTCGAAACCGTCTCGAATACTGGTAGCTTCCCATAAATCATTACCAGAGAAGTAAACACGTACTTTTTCCAGTTTCACCTTGCGAGTCCATATCTGCGGCAATGTGTAGCCGACTATTAATGTTTTCAAACGGATATAGCGGTTATTCTGCATCATAAAGTCGTTATTCTGATAATTCCAGCGTGCGAGATTCGCATTGGTAGTCAAGCGAGGGAATTCAGCATTCGGATTGCTCTCTGTCCATGTCTTTCCCAAATATGTCGGGTTCTGATTGGCAGTACGTGTTTGAAAAGGATAAGCCATCCAGTCATTACGGATAACATACTGCTTGCCGACACCTTGGAACATTGCGTTCACATCAATACCTTTCCATGATCCTCCCAGTGTGAAACCGAAAACAAAATGTGGATTGGAGTCACCGAGATATTGCAAATCGCTATTCTCATTCCCTGCACCGGAAATCTTATAATCACCATTCAAATCCAAACGTTTGGTATCACCCGGACGCAACCGGCTTGCACTTCCTGCTCCTACACCAGTCAAATCTTCTTTACCCTCTCCATAGAGTGCATAATAGCGGTCTACTTCTGCCTGATCTTTAAAGTAACCATCTGTGCGATAAAGGAAGTACGAATTCAATGGATACCCATTCACGGCTGCATTCCAACCAGCCCCATAAGAATCTGCTCCTTCCATCTCTTTCAACAGACTCTTTGTATCACCAATATTAAAGTTGGCATAGTAAGAAAAGTCTTTAATCTGATCGCGCCATCCAATAGTGAATTCCCAACCTTTTACATTCAAATGACCACTATTCGTTTTAGGAGCTTTACCTCCTAAAACACCCGGATATGTGACATTTACCAACATACCGGTATTATCTTTTATAAAATAATCGAATGTAGCTTTCAAACGATTATCGAAAAAGTTAAGATCGATACCAAAGTTTTTCTGTGAAACTTTCTCCCAAGTACGGTCATAAGAAATTAAACCGCCAAAACCTGAAGATACCTGATTGGCAGGTATAGTTCCAAAACCGGCTGTTCCAAGAGAGACAGTAGACACATAATCGTAATCACCCAGCCCGACATCATTACCCGAACTACCGTAACTTAAACGCAACTTACCAAAAGAAAGAACAGGTTTTAAAAATTCTACAAATTGTTCTTCCGAGAATGCCCATCCCAAAGAGACAGAACCAAAGCTTTTGAAACGATAACCGGGAGCAAACTTGGAATTTCCGTCACGACGCCCCATCAATTCAACCATATATTTTTCCGCATAGTTATAATTCAAACGGGCAATATATGAATAGGTACCATTATGAGTCTTTCCTCCACCGTTACCCTGTGTACCCGTAGCCAAATTCAAATCGTAAATTCCGGCATCCTCAAACTTCTCACGGGCGGTAACAACTTTCTTAGTCACCCATTTCTCGGCATTGATGCCGAACATAGCATCTATATTATGTACTTCGGCAAATGTACGCTTATATTTCAATAACCCTGAATAGTACTGATACCGGGCATTATTTGCCTGTACCAAATATCCCGGCTGATGGGAATCTTTAAAATTCAGCACATCTTGCGGAGTACTAAGGGTTTGTGTTGTTTCATATACTAACTTCGCCGTCTGCTCGCCGAACCAATTGTAACACTGTACCGGAAGCGAATAGCGTTCTCTGCGATATTCCTCATTTTGAAATGAAGCAGTACCCTCGAAAGTGATTCCTTTCCAAATATCCACCAATGCTTTAAAATCGACACGAGTAGTCAACTTCTCTCTCTCGTCACGTCCACCATCCGTTGTAGCTGCTGCCGCATTGCGATCACCTACATTACCGAAGTTAGCGTACCATTGTCCATAGGGATTTTTTGCCGGGAAAAACGGAGCATCGTTTCCGTAAAGTGTACGGTCGATACCATGTGTGGGTGTTTCGGTATTTGTTTTAATCATACTGGCTAAAGTCTCCAGTTTGAACCAATCAGTCAATTTGATGCCGTAGTTTAAGCGCAAGTTCAACTGTTTCTGTCCGTCATAGGCTGTAGCCAGATTAGCCTGGTTATCAGCATAAGCTAATGAAATGCGGTAATCGGATTTATCCGTAGAACCTGCTACACTCAAGTTATGCTGGTAAGAATAACGGCGGGCAAACAATTCATCCAGGCGATTGGCATTACCAACGAACATCGTACCCCAATCGGCTACAGTCGACTCATAAATACCTTCAATGCCTTGAGCCATCTTCTTCAGGTTTTCTTCTCCCCAGCCCCACCAGTCATGTTCCGGCATTTCTTTATTGGCTTCCAGCCACATGGAAGCATATTCCTGCATACTGGGAGAGAAAGCCATAATACCATTGGTAGTGAAACGCATATTGAAGCCATAATCAACCGTTGTCTTGCCTTTACCTTTTTTGGTAGTTACCAAGATAACGCCATTAGCTGCTTTCGCCCCATAAATGGAAGCTGAACCGTCTTTCAATACACTAATATTCTCAATATCATCCGAGTTTAGATTTTGGAATGACTCTGAATTCAATACGGGTACTCCATCCACAATAATCAACGGACTACCGCCATTGACAGATGTCAGACCACGAATCTGGAAATTTAAACCTTCATTACCCGGACGTGAGGAAGAACGAGTGACTACCAAACCCGGAGTGGCTCCTTGCAGAGCAGCACCGACATTGGTAATGGCACGACTTTCCAATACCTGGCTACCAATTTGTTCTACCGCCCCTGTCAACGTCGCTTTTTTCTGCGTGCCATAACCCACTACAACAACCTCGTCCAGTGCATTATTATCTTCCTTTAATACCACTTTAAAATCAGAGCGGCCATGAAGGTTAATAATCTGATCTACATATCCGATATAGCTAACTTTTATCTGTTTGGCATCAGCAGGAATATTCAGCGTAAACCGACCGTCAATATCGGTAATTACTCCTGCATTGCTTCCTATGACCACTACATTACAACCAATCAGTGGTTCACCATTCGCATCTGTCACAAGTCCTTTGATGATGCGGCCCGTCTGGACTACCATCAAACTCTCTTCTACAGAATCATTTGCATAGAGCAATACACCGGGCGAACCACCCAGCAGCATGGCGAAAGCCAATGCGACTCCTTTTGAACATAAGAATTTGGATTTAATTTCCATAATACTATTAAATTGTTAAAGTTAATATGTGTTTTTCCGAATCTGGTATTTAACCGACTTTGGAGAATTCATTTTTCAAATAGGTGCGAACCGTTTTACGAGCCAGTAATAGTTGACATTCTACTGTACGGGGAGATAAGGACAGCTTTCCTGCAATGGCAGGACAAGAGAGTTCATGATTGAAACTAAGTTCATAAATCTGACGGCGTTTAACAGGAAGAGCTTCCATAACCAGGTCATGCATCTTCTTTAGTTCACGAAAATGAATGGTATCTTCTGTGGTATTCCGACTGGTGTCTTCCATCCTATTATATATGTAGGCGACGAAATCTTCCTGTTTATAATAACGACGGATTTTATCGGTTACTATATTGCGAGCGATGGTAAAAAGCAAAGACCAGACTGTATCTTTGTTCACGAATGCCCTGTGTTCCCATAAGCGGACAAAGACATCCTGTGCCAAATCTTCCGCTTCATGCGGATGGCAAATGCGGATAGCGATATAGTTCTTGATATACTCCTTATATTTAAGATAGCATTCAGAGAAGAAGTCGTCAAATGTAGCTTGCTGTTTATTCATGGCATTAAATTTATCCGTTTAACGATGATACAAAAGTAGGAACAAGTTTCAAATTCAAATATCACAAAAGTAACAGATAACAAAACTATCGTAACAAGCGTGTATTTTTGCAAAAACTTCCCATTTCATCGGGATAAATCTAACCGTCACACCAATAAAAAAGGGGATGTCGTTACATTTGACGACTCCCCTGTTCTTATATTTGCATGGATGAAAGCTTTCATCCGGAAGGATTCATTATTTATTTTCCTGTGATGCCTGGAAATCCGGTATACGTTTTACGTTCGCACCTTTCATCACACCTCTTTTGATCGCTTCATTCGTATCGCTGATTTCTTTCTTCACACGTTTATAGTATTCTTTTGTCAGTCCTTTCTCTACTGCTTCCGATTCTGTTACTGCCCAAAGATACTGATAATCCATCAACATCAAATCCGGTGCCACTATTTTAAAGAAAACACTATCATTTGCAAATTTTTCACGTAAGTCTCCCAAATAGATGGTATCTGCAGGATTTACCTCCTTAACATTTGCATTATTTTTTGAACTGCTACCTCCGCAAGAAGATAACATCAAACCTCCTACCAATGAAATTAAAACTAATACTTTCATATCAACATATATTATAAAATAAAACTTTTTCTGCTCCAATGTGAACAAGATCTTACAATTATCTCACTTATTGAGCGCAAATGTAATAATTAAACTACAAACACAAACACAATGTCATTCTTTTCTTCCCGATTCCTCGGCATATTGCTTGGGAAGCATCCCGAACATTTCTCTAAAACACTTCGAGAAATAGCTGGGTGAACTGAATCCTACCCGGTTCGCTATTTCAACAATCGGCAACTGACTTCCTTGTAATAATTGTGCCGCCCGTTTCAAACGGATGCTGCGAATAAAGTCTGTCGGTGTGTGTCCGGTGATGGATTGCAGCTTGCGGTAAAGGCTCATACGCACCATACCCAAATCGCCACTCAATTCTTCTACGCCATATTCCGGATTGTCCATGTTCTTTTCTATGTATTCCAGACACTTCTGTATGAGCTGTTCGTCTACTGAAGTAATGGTGATAGCACTCGGATTTACTTCTATGTTTTTACGGAATTCCTGTTTTCTCTTTTCCTGCTGCTCTATCAGCTTTTCAATGCGTACCATCAGCATATCAAAGTTGAAAGGTTTCGACATATAAGAGTCTGCTCCTACTTCATAGCTGTTAATCTTGAT
>CAUHML010000105.1 GCA_959606905.1 uncultured Bacteroides sp.
GGGGAAACGCCTAACTCTTCAAATGTCTTCATTTATTTTCAAATATCTAATTCGTTACAAAGATACGGATAATCACGGGATTATATAGTATTTATACAATATTTGTTTTCTTCAGGGATAGAATTTAGGGAATATTGGCTAAATGCCGTTTGGGAGCAAAAGAAAAAAGTCGTTATCTTTGTACCCGAATGTAGTATATGACATTGGTGGACTGCAATTTGAACAATGAAAGAGTTTCATTACATATTATTCTCAATCTTTCTTTCTTCCATGATTATATATATGGGAGTCGGAATACCTATTGTGCAGTCCCGTTGCTATCAGTGCGCTGATAAGGATGCGGCATTATTGACAGTGGTGGATATTTCCAATTATGGATGTACTTGCGGATGTGGTGATGTTGGAAATAAAAACGTGAAATCTGGTTCGGGATGTTCTTGCCATCATGACAAGATGATGGAGCGGAAGTCATCAGATGTTCCTTGTTCTAGCGTGAAAATCCAGAAAATTAACTTGCCTGTTTTAGGTACATCACTTCATTTGGACAACGTAACACTGTCCGTTATTCATTTGATATTCAATGCATACAGTATAAACTTCGATCTGTTGTCTTCTGTAAAAAAGGAGAGCTGCTATACGGATACCTCATTGTGTCGACAGCCTCCAAGAGGGTATTTGAATCTTATTTGTACACTTTTGATTTAGTAAGATAACTCTTTGAGTAGGGAGGAATTGCTAAATTTGTATAAGTGTGTAACAGATAAAGAAAAATAAAAACATGAAATTTATAGTTTTCTTAGGTGCTTTTCTGTGGCATTTGATGCCTGTAAGCGCTCAAGTAAAAGGAATGGTGAAGGACAACCAAGGTGAACCTGTTGTTGCTGCCAATGTCTTTTGGATAAATACAACAAATGGAACTGTCACAGATGAGAATGGGACATTTACTATTGAACAGCCTGTTGGTGCAAAAAAATTGGTAGTAAGTTTTATAGGATATGAGAATGATACGATTGTGGTTGAAAATGACCATAAGGAGCTGGCTATCATATTACAAGGTAGTGTAATGATGGATGAGGTCCAAGTGGTGGAACGTAAGATAGGAGTTGTAAAATCCCGTTCCAGTGTGTTGAATCAGGATATGATTTCAAGTGCGGAACTGGCTCGGGCGGCTTGTTGTAACTTGGGTGAAAGTTTCACAACAAACCCTTCTGTAGATGTAAGCTATGCTGATGCTGCCACAGGGGCCAGACAAATTAAATTGTTGGGGCTCTCGGGAACTTATGTACAAATGCTGACAGAGAATATTCCTAATTATCGTGGAGCATCCGCTCCTTTTGCTTTGGGGTATATTCCCGGCCCATGGATGCAAAGCATACAGGTGTCCAAGGGTAGTTCATCTGTAAAGAATGGTTATGAGGCGATTACCGGACAGATAAATGTTGAATTTAAGAAGCCTCAAACTACCCAGTCCTTGAATGTCAATCTTTTTGCTAGCAGTAAAGAGAAGTATGAGGCTAATTTTGATGCTAATGTACATTTGAATAGCCGACTGAGTACTGGAGTATTGGCACATTATGAGAATAGTACTAGGTCGCATGATGATAATGGAGATGGATTCTTGGATATGCCTAAAGTAGAGCAATATAATCTTCAGAACCGTTGGGCTTGGATGGGAGATCAGTATGTATTTCAGGCTTCTGTCAAAGCAATGAAAGAGGATCGTACAAGCGGACAAGCTACTCATTTACATGTGGATAATTCTGTTGGTGGCTTTGTAGGTAGGGAACTTTATAAAATAGGTATCCATACGGATCGTTATGAGGCATTTACTAAAAATGCTTATATTTTTGATAAGGAAAAGGGAACTAACTTGGCTTTGATTCTCTCGGGATCTTTGCATAAGCAGGATGCAGGATACGGTTATAAATTATATAATGTGGACCAGAAGAATTTGTATACTTCATTAATGTTCGAAACGAATTTCGATGAGCGTAACAGTATTTCTGCAGGGTTAAGTTTGAACTATGATTATTTCAATCAGACCTATCGTTTAGAAAATGATGATACAGGTTTATTATATGGAAAGGAGAAAGAGACCGTGCCTGGTGCTTATGTGCAGTATACGTATAATTGGAAGGATAAAATTATTCTTATGGGAGGGATTCGTGCTGATCATAGTGATATATATGGTACCTTTGTTACTCCGCGTGCTCATATCAAATATGCTCCTGATGATTGGGTGAACCTACGTGTGTCTGTAGGCAAAGGATATCGCACTAATCATGTGTTGGCGGAGAACAATTATTTACTTGCCAGCAGTCGTAAAGTAAAGATAGATAATGATTTGGATCAGGAAGAAGCATGGAATTATGGTTTCAGCTCTTCATTTTATATTCCGGTATTCGGTAAAACCTTGAATGTGAATACCGAATACTATTACACTGATTTTAGGCGTCAAATGATTATTGATTTGGATACGGACCCCCACATTGTACATTTTGCTAACTTGGAAGGGAAGTCTTATTCTCATACTTTTCAAGCCGAGGCAACTTATCCTTTTTTTAAGGGTTTTACATTAACTGCAGCTTATCGCTTGACAGATGTGAAAACTACTTATAATAAGAAATTATTGGAGCGTCCTCTTACCGGAAAATATAAGGGACTTTTGACTGCTTCTTACCAAACACCACTGGGCCTATGGCAATTTGATGTGACTTTGCAGATGAATGGTGGTGGTAGAATGCCCTCCCCTTATACATTGCCGGACGGTGCTCCTTCGTGGAATACCCGATACCAGTCTTATCAATTGTTAAGTGCTCAGATTACTCGCTGGTTCCGGCATTGGTCTATTTATGTGGGAGGAGAGAATATGACGAACTTTAAGCAAAAGAATCCGATTGTAGGAGCTTCGAATCCTTGGGGGACAAATTTTGATTCAACCATGATTTGGGGACCTGTACACGGAGCGATGTATTATGTAGGCTTTCGCTTCAATTGGGATAGAAACTAATATATTGATAATCAAATAGAAATGGATTATGAGAACAAAATTAATCGCTATTATGGCAGCTGTCTGCTTTACTGCCACTTGCTTTGCAAAAGACATTAAAATTGTAGTTTTAAACACTGATCCTCAGATGCACTGTGCCAACTGTGAGAGCAAGATTAAGAACAATATTCGTTTTGAGAAGGGTATAAAAGAAATTGAAACAAATTTGGCGGATAAAACGGTTACTATTAAGTATGATGCTGATAAAACCACGGTAGAAAAAATAATTGCTGGATTTGCCAAGATTCATTATACAGCTACTGTTGTTGAAAATGAGAGTAAGCAGAAGGATGATATCCGTGGCAAATAGCCGAAAGCAGATGAGGATGGTTGTAAACAAGAAAGAGGAAAATAGATGAGATGCTATGTGATAAGAGGGAAAAAACGATGGAATGGATATTTTGGGAACTCTTTTGCACCACTTCGTGGCTTTAAATGACTGATAAATAAGATGCTATATCAGAGTGGAAAGGGGTTTAACCACCTAGTGGAAAAAGAGGAAATATCAATCTTGGTTAAAAACTTTATTATAACTGCATCATAAAAAGACTCCGCATGAAGCAATTAATCTTTAATTGCTTCATTGCGGGGTGTATGGGTGAAGATGAGAGAATTTTATAGTGTTCGAGTGTTTGTGTATGTGACTGTTTATATCATTCATCTTCTTCCCTATATTCTAGAATATCTCCAGGTTGACAGTCTAGTTCCCTGCAGATAGCCTCTAAGGTTGAGAAGCGGATGGCTTTTGCCTTCCCGGTTTTCAGTATGGAGAGGTTGGCAGGCGTCAGATCTATCTTTTCGGCTAAATCTCCTAGCGAAATCTTTCGTTTCGCCATCATTACATCTAAGTTTACTATAATCGGCATAGGTTAGTTATTTTGGGATTTATTCGGGTTCTCATCTAATGCGTGCCACCAAAAGGTGTAGCGTTGTGTTAGTCTTTTAAAGGCATACAGACAGAAGCAAGTCCATCCAATGTTGATTGATATCCTCACTGCTTTGTTGTCCAACGATGGATGTAACACAAGGAAATAGATGAATGAACTTACAAACAGAGTGGTTGTCAAGGAAAGCATTAAATAAAAAATGCTTTTCCCTTTTGAGGGTAGAGTATTCTTTTCTTTCATAACTTTTCTTTTTTAAATGGTTAGGTCTTGTTCCTCTTTCATTTTTACTCCGATAGCAAATATCTCGGCAAAGAGGATAGGGAGGATTATTGCCACCCAGTCGGGGGAATAACCAACATAGCTGATGATTTTGTAACCCGGTATGCTAATTTGATTCATAGCTGCGCTTCCTGTTAGCCATTCTCCGATGGCTGTGAGAATTTTTAAACTTGCGCTGGTATATGCAAACCAACGTAGGCGTAGTACATTGGCTGGTGTAAATACTTTGCGGCGTGAGATGGAGATGAGCAGCCGGATTAATGAGTAAAAACCGATTAGAAAAAAGAATAGTCCGGGTATGGCTAACCCTATGACAAGGATATACCAGGCCGATGGCTTGGCATACGTTTCTATTTCAGTTACTGTATAAGGAAGTGGACTATCTACACGGTTGTTGTTCAGTGAATCGACTGTCGTTCCAGATAATGGCTTTACATTTAGTTTGACACGGGTTATCATGTGGTGTCCGGATTCATACATCTCTGTTGCACCGCTTTGTCCTTCTTCAAATCCCTTTTTGAAATCTTTCCAATCTTCATCCAATCCTCCGATGAAATTTGCAAGGATTGCAATAATGGCTATAATACCTAATATCCTGAACTTCTTCATACCGTATGATTTTTATATGGTTAAATCTTGTTCTTCTTTCATTTTCAATCCAACAGCGAATACTTCTGCAACCAGCAATGCGATGAATCCCAATATAAAGGTTGGTTCGGAAAACGCAAATATATTAGAGTATTCACATCCCTTGAGTTCCAAAACTTGTGCCGCTTCATAGTTCCCGATCATGATGGTGGTAAAAGAACAAATGAATAGAAGTATCAGTGACACACCCAGCTTGCGGAGAAACTTGACGTTCTTCCAACTGAAAATGTCACCACGGTTGATATTTCGGATCAAATAGAAAAATTGTATCAGGCAGAAGATACTTGCTAGGACCGAAATTAAGGTAGTGATTCCATTCGCCGTTCGGGATAGGCTGCTTCCTGTTGTCGGGGCTTCTATCAAACTTATGATTGGTTTGATGGAAGCCTGTGAGGAATTTTTCAGATTTGTCACGCTTCCTGTTTCTGCAAATAGGTCAGAAGGTATCGTACAAACTATTTTGTAGTCGGATATGTTAAGCTCCTTCCCTTTTTCTACACTTTCATATCCGGCTTTAAACCCGGCACTGACGGCTTGAACCATCAGACTGATTACCGTGGAAGTAGAAAGGAGCAGGCCGATAAGTACGCAGGCACAGAGAAGATTGAGTCTCTTTTTCATGATTGGTTGTGTTTGTTAAATGGTTATATCTTGTTCATTAATAGCTTTGACTTGTATGTTGGTAGGTTTCGGCAAGTATTTGTTCAGGTAGAGATACATACCTATAAAAACGATTATGGCTAGTACTAAGAGAATGTAAGTGATTGTTGTGCCCAAGGTCTCCATAGTCGTTTGGCTGAGTTCCTCTCGGGTGGCTGTGAACATGGTCCATGCGCCGAATGAGTTGTTGATAATGTGTCCCACAATACCTGGAACTAAACTTCCGGTGCGATAATATAACCATCCGAAGAGCAGACCGATGAGAAATGCAAAAGGTATTTGTGCAGGATTGCCGTGTATGATCCCGAATATGAGTGCGGAAACCAGTATGGCCCATTTAGGTGACCATCCTTTTCTTAGTAAATGTCCTTCTATAGCTCCACGAAATAAAACTTCTTCCAAAATAGGGACGACGATAGCAATACTGAGAACACCGAAGATATTATGGCTCATCGAAATAAATAGTTCTTGATTAGTGTCTGTCAGATCGAGCGCTTCATTTAATATTCCTGCTATGAACTGTGCGGATAGCAGGAGAGGGATGCACAAGAGAATGATTTTTTTTGAAACTTCATACATACTCTCTTTATTGAACTTGACATAGTGGAAATGTACCAAGTGCCATGTCATGGCTAATGCGGAGAGTAACATACCGATGGATATTGCCATTGTCCCGGGGCGGAAGTTGGCTGTAATATCTGCTCCGCCGATAAGAGCAATGGTGGCATCGGTCCCGGTTGCTAGAAAAATGAATAGTAATTGATAAGCCAGATAGTAAAGTATCAATTTAATTGCACGTCCCATAATAATCTGTTTATTGGTTTAAAATTTTATTGGGTTGGAAGTGTGTCAAAATGATAGGTCGTTTTCATTTTGACACACTCTCAATGATATTTATTTTTTCAGGTGAGCATCCAGGAATTTCTCCATGGCACGATAGAAATCGAATTTGTTCTCTTCGTTATGGAAACCGTGTCCTTCGTTGTCTTTTACCATGTATTCTACTTCTATACCGCGTTTTTTCAGCGCTTCCACCATTTGGTCGGATTCTGCTTTATTCACACGCGGGTCGTTAGCGCCTTGTGCGATAAAGAGAGGAGCTTTGATTTGGTCTACATGAAATACAGGTGAATATTTTTCCATCATTTCTTTATCTTTCACAGGATCACCTACCATTTCATACATCATGTCCAATAAGGGTTTCCAATAGGGTGGGATAGTCTGCATGAAGGTGAACAAGTTGGATACACCCACATAGTCGATGGCACATGCATAAAGATCAGGAGTAAAGGTGACCCCTGCCAATGTTGCATATCCGCCATAGCTTCCGCCGTAGATGGCTACACGTTTCGGGTCGGCGATTCCTTTTTTTATCAACCACTCTACGCCGTCGGTGATGTCGTTCTGCATGGTTTGTCCCCATTGTTTGTAGCCCAGTTCGGTGAATTTGCGTCCATAGCCGGTTGAGGCTCGGAAATTCATTTGAAGAACAGCATAGCCACGGTTGGCAAGGAACTGTACTTCCGGATTATATCCCCAGCTGTCACGTGCCCACGGCCCCCCATGCGGATTGACTACTACAGGCAGATTTTTGGCATTCTCCATGGTGTATCCTTTCGGGAGAGTGAGGTATCCTTCAATGGTCAGACCATCCCGGCTGGTATAGGTGATGGGGTGCATCGGGACCATATCTTCTTCTTTAATCCAGGGAGCCAAGTCAGCTATTTTAGTCAGTTTGTCTTCTTTTACATTATAGGTATAATAAGTTCCATAAGTGCGGTCGCCTCCAGCATAAATAATACGGATATTTTCGCTTTTATCTTCGCTGGTGGTGTTGATATCATAACCTTCTAGTTTCTGTTCCAACTTGGTGCGGATAGCTTCTTCGTTTTTATCGAAGTAATGACGGATAGTACCTTTGTGTCCGGTACAGGATACAGAGATTAATTTCTTTTTCAGTTCAGAATAGCCTAATCCGGAAATATCATATTTATCATTGGTGTAAAGTACTTCTTTTTCCTCACAAGTAGCCGGATCCATTAGGACGAGGGCGGTCTTGTCCCGTCCGATGTTGGTCAGGGCATAAACCATTTTATTGTCGGGGGTGAAGGTGGCAAAGCTTACCGTTTCCTTGAAATTGGTAGTTAGTACCGGACGGAAGGGCTGCTCTTCCGTTTCGCGATAGAGAATTTGGGTATTTACTCCGTCTACAATAGCTAAGGCTACACGCAGTTTTCCGTTATGGTCAGTCATCCATCCTTGTATGTTTCCGGGGTTCTCAGCTAATTGGGTCAGTTCGCCGTTATTGAGATTCAAGCGATAAGGATCAAATACTTGTGGATTACGCTTGTTCAGACCGATGATGACCAGTGAGTCGATATTTTCCAACGGATCAATAATAGTTGTCCTTACCTTGGGGAATGCGGTATATGCTTTGGAGTCAGTACCGTCTACATTGACTCCGTAGAGCTGAAAGTTTTCATCGCCGGCAGTATCTTTTATATAAAGTATCCGATGACCGTTTGCCCACATGCTTCCTGCAAGATCCCGTACCGTTTCTGAAGTGATTCGGGTTGCTTTGTCTGAACCGACTTCTTGTACGAATAAGTTCAGGCGGTTTTCATACGGAGCCATATATGAGAAGTATTTGCCATCCGGTGAGATTTGGTATCCCGCTTTTTCAGGATTCTTGAAGAAGTTTTCTAAAGGGACTTGTGCATTGGCTTCGGAGGCGAAACCGAGTGTTACCAGTAAGGTTGTTGCGGCTAAAATGCGTTTTAATGTTTTCATCTTGATGTATTTTAAAGTTGTTATTTTATCAGTTTATTAAATTTGCAATGGCTTGTTTACAAGGAACGTACCAATGTTCAATGAATAGGATGAACAATATTAAAAGAAAGATAATCTCGGACTTTTGTTGTGCTCTTTGTGCTAGAGGGGTATTTAATGGAATTTTAACCAGAATGAGTTTCCCAAAAACTATTCCCATGAGCATACCCAGAGCTAGACCGATTGATGGATATACAAATCCGATAATCATTCCAATACACACTCCGATGGTTTGCCATCGGTTGGTTATACTGTTCTTTTGAGTTTGTGCTTCCATTATTTCTTGTCTTGTGTGTCGGCCAGCAAATTTATGTTGCTGTCTTCACGGTAAATACTTTGTTGTTTGTTGTTGTTGAAGGCGCTTTCCTTGACGTTCCATTCGGCATAGTTGAGTTTGGTTTCATACGCTCCGGGAGTTACTGTAAGTAAATAAGCCGGTTTCCACAGTTCCCGATAAGCATCCCAGCGATAGGCTTTTTTCTCAATTACCTGACCATTTTCATCGTGTTTGTACTCATACTTCAATTTGCGTGTCAATGTTTTGCCGTCTTCATTCAGTGTATACACTGTTGTGTTTGTGCCGTCTTGACCGTAGATGTACTTCGTGTTTCCTGTTTGTGCGTTTGCTGTTGTTGTACAACTCATCATTACTACTGCGATTGCTGCTACTAAACCTGATTTAAATACTGACTTTTTCATTTTACTTTGTGTTTTAAAAGTTTGTGTTTGTTCTTTCTTGTTTTTCGATATTCATTTATCGTTTATCGATATGCAAATGTACATCTTATTTTGATACTACAAAAGAAAAACAAGAAAAAATTATCGAAAAACGATAAAAATATATCCTTTATAAGACAAAAATGAATGAAGAAACGTTTTTTATGCGAGAAGAGAGGGGCGGAAGGGGGAGGTTACATCTTTCGGGAAGAAAACCACTTATATATTTTTTCGGAAAAGTAAGTGCACTTGCTTTTTTTCGTCATATTAAAGAAGAATTTTAGCGGTTTCCTCCCTGTCTTTGTGCATTTGGGCGATGAGCTCATCTATTGTGCCATATTTTTCTTCAGGGCGAAGATACTTTACGAACTCTATGCGCATTTCTTTGTGGTAGATATCCTTCGAGAAATTGAGGATGTTTACCTCGATACTTACATTGTTGCCATTATTGATAGTAGGGCGGTGTCCTATGTTCAACATTCCTGCCCATTTTTTCCCCTCCACATACACGTATACTGCATAAACTCCTTCCGAGGGAATTAATTTGTCGCTACAATCCACTTGCAAGTTAGCTGTGGGGAACCCTATTTTTCTGCCTACTTTGTAGCCATCTACCACCGTTCCATCCAGATAATAGTTGTACCCTAGAAATTGGGCAGCCTGACTTACTTTGCCTTCTTTTAACTGCTGACGGATGACTGAGGAGCTGATTTTATCCTCTCCGTCTGTATAAGCTCGCGCGCGTACCATATATATATTTAATTCCTCGCCATAACGGCAATAATCTTCAAAACTTTCACTGCGGTTGTGGCCGAAACGATGGTCATAGCCTATAACTAAGGTGTGAATATTGAATTTGTTACGTAGTAACTGCATGAATTCCCGGGCCGAAAGCAGCGAAAGTTCTTGTGTAAAAGGAAGAAGGAGGCAGTAATCTACTTGCGTTGTTTCCAGTAACTCAAGTTTCTCCTTGGGTGAAGAGAGCAGTTGTGGATGATAAGTGGTTTGTATCACTTGTCTGGGATGCATAGGAAAAGTGACCAATGCAGAATATAATCCATCCTTGTCTGCGACCTCTTTTACTTGATTGATAAGAAAGCGGTGTCCACGATGCACCCCGTCAAAGAAGCCGATAGTGGCAACTGAAGGGGGTAATACTTGATGGTTTATATCTGATATTATTTCCATTATTCAAAAAGTGAACTTAAATTTTCTCCAATATGATAGTGATGGGATTGTATACCAAGTGACATAGCTGCCTGGCAATTAGCTTCCGAGTCGTCTATAAAGAACGTTTCTTCAGGCAGGATGTTTGCCTCTTTCATCATTTGCTCATAAATGTTTTTTTCGGGCTTGGCTTTATGCATCTCGAAAGACAGAAAAGTATCTTCAAAAAAATCATTTACGCGGAAACCTCGATAACTGAACATCTGCTCGCAGGCATACTCCCAATGTATCCGATTAGTATTACTAAGCAGATAAACCATATAGTGTTCGCGCAATTCTAGTAATAAGTCCAGCTTCTCACGAGGAATATCAAGTAGCATCAGGTTCCACATATCATCAATTTTACGGTCGGTCAGCGATTCGCTGGCCTCCTTGCGAATGGCTGACCGGAATTCTTCCGGACTGATCTCACCTAATTCAAATAGGGAAAAGAAACCTTTTCCCTTGAACTGGCATACCTGTTTCTCGATATCTTGGAATCCTGCTTTGCGAAAAGCATTCAGGCAATTGTCAAAATCCAGATTTATTAATACTCCTCCTAAATCAAAAACGACATTTTTAATCTTACTGTCCATAACTCTTTATGTGCTTAATTCTCTTTCTTAGTTTTTTTTCTGTATTCGTTTTATCCAACGGTGAATTTCACCAATCCACAATACGAATGACGTTCCTGCGATAATATAAATCCAAGTAATAAAATCCATAGGTTCGGTACGGAATACTTTACCTCCGAATTCGACAATTAGAATTTGTCCGACCAAAATAATGATAGCTACACTCAGCATACCCAATGCATGACGGGAGTCCTTAAATACAGAATGGTTGGTCCCGAAAACACTGGCGTTGAACAGATTCCAAAATTGTAGCATCACGAAGATTGTGAAAAATTGCGTTAAAGCTTGTCCTACTAAATCTGCTGGCATCTGTTTGATAATGACAATTAATGTC
>CAUHML010000106.1 GCA_959606905.1 uncultured Bacteroides sp.
CCATAACACGATTATTTTAAAAGTAAATAGTATATTTGCATCATAATCGTGTAAGATTTGGGAGAATTAATGCTTGGTCGTGCTCGCAGATTCTCCCTTTCTATTTTAAAAACCTATTCCTTTTGAGAATGGCTTTATTTTTCTTATCTACTTCCCTACTCCATATTGAAGCGTTATAGATAGATGTTGCATACAATCTAAGTTCCTCACTATTAGTAAGAAAATCTACTTGCAGTGCCTTTTTCATAGATTCAGCATACAAGCTTTGGTTAATATTATTTTCCATATAATTTATTAATTAAGTTACAAACCCAATCTGGCAATAATCGATAATAATATATATTCACAAATAATCCTATATTTTCATTATCTTTCATACACACAAAGCAAACCCTTTATAGAATTGAAAAAAGATTGTTATATTTGTAAAATCAGACATAAAAATAATTATTATGAAAGTATTCTTAAGTTATAGATTCACAGACAAGATATATGTAGATCAAATAATAAATGAAATAAATACTCGTATAAAAAGTATTGATTTCATTTCACTAGATCATTTAAAAAAGGATTGGGTCAAACAAGTTGAGTCACTCATAAAAGAGGCGGATGTTGTATTATTTTTTATTGGATCAAACACCTATGAAAGTAAATCTATACATAAAGAATACGAAATCACCAAAGCCCTAAATAAAAGATTTTATTTTACGGAACTTAAAACAGATAATAAATCTAAAGTTTTCACTTATCCTTACTTCTGTATTGACAATAAGGCCCTCCATGTAGCAAATCATCCTAAAGAAATCATTGATGCATTGTGCTACATTGACACTTCAAAAGAATTATTACTTGAGCAATACAAAATATTATATGCATCTACTGAGAATGTGTCAACGAGACGACAAAATGTCAATAATCTATACTTTGGTATTATTACCACCATTATTACGGCCTCATTCTTAGTAGCAGATCGTATTTCTGACAAGGCTCAAGCATGTCTCCTATTATTATTTCTAACAGGAGTAGCTTATGGTATAACATTTTATTGGGAAAAGTTATTAATATCATACCAAAGATTAAATTCTGGAAAATTTGTACTTTTACAAGAATTAGAAGACAAACTAAAAATAAACCTTTCACAACGTGAATGGGATATTCTTCAAGAACGAAATTATGTATCTAACACAGAAACTGAGAATAAAATTGTTTCAACTTGTAGAATCATATTAGGGATTATTGCAGGAATTGAATTACTCTATTTTTTATGGAAAACCTGTTTACTAGACACATGGCTCTCTAGTATCTTCAATTTTCTACATTTCTATTAAAATCTAACTTCTACTATAGTGTATATACATGTGCTTTTCAAGAATTTCTCTAGTGGATTTGGTGAAAACATTCCCTCTAGAGGCTTCTCCTGATGAAAGTGATTAATGTAGTCCTTTCTTGCTGTGCGGTTCAGAAATGTCGTGATAATTGTTGTAATGCTTTGGTGATATCATTTAAAAGAGTAAATCGCTTGTTTTTCGGTATTCCCTGTATTTTTGTAAATGAGACTGTCACTTATTATAAAATTTACCAAATTAGCAGATTTTAAAGGTTGGTATTGAATCACCTGCCTTTTTCTTATTTAGTATTGAAAGACTAATACTTCTTCCCGTGCATTTTCTCACGGAGTTCGTTATACTTCATTTTCTGCTCGATATGCCAGAGCAAATCAATATCAAGTATATCCGACAATACGAATACTTGTGTAATCGCATAATTAACCTGCTCTTCCAATGAGTATTTATAGTTCATTATGTCTTTTACGATGGCATAAATATTCTCCATAAAGGTTTTCTTCTTGGATACCACATTGACAAGTGTAAACCTGTTAAGATTCAGATTTCGCAATCCAGCCAAATCCAGTAAGCGGATTACAGCATCGGCAAGCTCCTCTTCAACGCTTCCTTTGATATAATTATCAAATATAACCTTGCAGAACTTCACATTTTGTATGAGTTCATAGGTCTCTTTCGCATCTTTATTGAATTGTTTTCCTTTCCTATCTGCCTCCACAGCCTCCATTAGCTCCGATATTATTAGGCAAAGACAATGTTCATTGCTCAACTCCTGATCGTGAAAACCGTGCTCACAAGCGTTTTTGTAGGCCTTATCACGGAGGTCATTCAAATCTATTTTTCTCATCATATTTATCTTGAATTATTGAAATAGTGCTTGCTGTACTTGCGACAACACAAACTTATTCGCATCAGCAAAGAACTTTTTTTTAATCTCAAATCCGTATGCCCTGCGTCCCAACTGGGCAGCAGCCAATAAAGTAGAACCACTTCCAGCACATGGATCAATAACGACATCACCTTTGTCGGTGAATATCTCTATCAGTCTACGAAGCAAAGGAACCGGCTTTTGCGTGTTATGAACCTTCGGAGTTTCATTGTCCAACACCCAATCAAAGCAATTGAAGATCATCCGACCATCGTTGTTAAACTTTGGAAGTTTATCGCGGTAAAGCAACAATCCATATTCACAATTGCCGACTATCTTCATATTGGCTTTCAAGACTTGCGCTGAAAAGTTCTTTCTGAATACAAGATTGATGTAATTATTCAGCCCATATCTTTTACCCAGTTCAATATACCGGAACTGGTCTTCAAATTCACAAAAGATTATCATGCAAGGCGCCTTGCCTTTTTCTTTGGGTTCCTTTACAAGCATCTGGGAGCAGAAGTGCATAAACTCGGCAGGGCGAAAATCTTTATCGGTATCAAAGAATTGTTTGCCGGCCTTATCACTTTCCCCGTTCTTGTTATCTCCGTCCACATACCATGAAGGGTTAGAAGCATAAGCACTATTGCCTAAATTATAAGGGACATCAGCTATAATTAGTTGAGCCTTAGGAATGCCATAGACTTTATAATTCTGGAAATGATCATTATATAGTTCTATTTCTTTCATTTCTATTCTTTATTTAAGGTTATTATTCTTAAACGTTTGACAAGAGTATTTCCTAGGTGATAAGAATCACCAAAAAGAGTAATACCCATAAAGGAGCTGTGTCGGATATTCACATTGCCAACTGTTCTTATCAGTCCGTCTGTATGTAAAATAGTGTCTCCGGCTTGAATTGTACTTATATGTACCTCTTCTACCTCATAGTTCATTTTATCTAATTTATATTGAAGATTATTTTTTATCTGCCAAGATCTCGAAACATTTCTTAGGAAGATTCTTTTTGAATTTCTCCCATGCGAGGCGTTTTGCTTCTGTCTCTGAACAGGCTTTTACTTCGTAGTCTATCGACCAACGCATATCTACATTGACCAAATATTCTTTTTTAATTTTATTCATTTCTTTATTGTTTTACTCTAAATAAAAGTGTCCGAACTTAGATACCGCCCGGACACAAAAAAGGCGGTGAGATTGAACTTACCGCCTAACTTTAGTATCAAAAATTTTAATTATTTCTTTGTATTACCAGATGGTTTGCTTTTATTATCATTACTTTTAATAAAAATAGAAGCTACGGATACAAGTGTGCTAGCACCCATAATCCCAGCAAACCAAGGTTTGTCTAAATAGAGAGCATAACCAGCAAGAGCTATCATTACAACTATAGCGAGAAATGCGAAAAACATTCCCCACCAGTTCATTCTTCCATCTCTTCTATCAGCTTTTCTAATCATATTCAATTTGTTGCTATCCATTTTATGCCGATGATCTTGCTCTTTTACAGAGGCATTAATAAGATAATCGACAATTCTAGGATCAATATTCTTATATGCGGCTAATTCTTGAGGTGAAGGTAGGCAATTGTCATCAACAGTATAAGTCTGTTCTAATTGTTTTCCAACTCCATCGCCTGTTGCAACTTGCGTTTCCCGCTGTTTTAGTTCTTGCTTACCCATTGTTTAATACAATTTCATTAAAAGATCTACGCACATCCCCTTCAACATTTTTTCTGTCTTCCATAAGATTCCTCTTATCATCATTCCTATTTCTGTCTTTTTCCAGAATTTCTTTCCTAATTTCAGAAATAGCTTCGGAGTTCTGCTTATAATGCCCTTGAGAGGCATCACGAAATGTAGAAGCTCCATTTTTAATAAAACGTCCTACTTCCTTTAATATGCACATACTTACCTCCATATTTAAATTACAATGCAAATATAAAAATAAAACAGCAAATTAGATGTTTTGTTTCCAAGATTATGCACTTTATTAACCATAAAGTCACATTTTCTCAAAAAAATTAATCGGTAAATCCAATACGTCAAAGATCAACAACCGAATTTAGAAGGCTCGGTTTACCTCATTTCTGATTAGTTTAAAACCATTCAACACTAATACATTTCTTGCAACAAGGGCATACAACCCAAGAGCCTTCCCGTTGGTCTGACTTTATATCAGATCTTTCATATTCAAAAATGCAATCGCAATTAGAGCATTTCTGCTGTTTTCTTTTTATCGGCTTTTTACCTTGCTTAATTATTTTCATATCTGTTTTACGCAAATCCTTGATAATCATTCAAGAACTTGCAAGGTTTAATCAGTTATCTAATTCTTCTATCGCTTTGAAAATTTCAAGAATCACCTGCGGAACTATGGCATTTCCGTATCCTTTGACTGATTCCTGTCTCCATTTTGTGAAAGGAATGGTAAGGTTGTCCACATTAAAGGGAACCCCATCATTTCCTCGACAAACAGGGGATTGAGTTGGGAATTTTTCCCAGTTTGAGCGGATATGTAATGATTCAGTTCGGATTTTCTGCCTGTACCGTCCTTTCTCTCCTTGCAGCATCCGTTGTAACGGAAACTCGCAGTAGGAGTAGGTAACATTCTGTTTACCGCCATTGCGGTCAAAGCTGTCCCCATCTGACTGTTCGGGTTGTACTTTTTGCTGTATTTGTCCGCTTCTCGGGTATTGGGAGTAGGTAACAACCCCATCTTTGCTGCTAAAGCAATTGTTGGACGTTCCTTTGCATTGGGTGAGCGGCTCTTGTTTATTCTTCCCGTTCCGGCATCTATCGAGGTCGGGGTGGGGAGCATCATTCCTGTGAGCAACAAACCACACTCTGTCTCTTCTGTGGGGCGCTCCGACGGCACAAGCCGGAATAAGCAACGGTTGGACGGAATATCCTTCTCGTTCAAGGTCTTTACAGATGGTTTCGACGACATACTCTTGTCGTAACAATACTCTTTTTCGATTATCTTCTCCGAAAAGAGCGGTTTGGCTTCCCATTTCAGTCTCCTCGCCGGGCTGAACCATTGTGAGGATTCCAGCAACGTTTTCACCAATAACCCAAGTGGGTCGGATTTCGCGTATTGCTCGTAACATTTCCGGCCAGAGGTAACGGTTATCATCCGCTCCCTTTCTCTGACCTGCAAGGGAGAAAGGCTGGCAAGGAAATCCGCCTGTGAGGACATCGATTCTTCCTTTCCATTGACTAAAGTCTGTCTTTGTAATATCTTCATAATGTTCTGAATCAGGAAACCAATATTTTAGTATCTCGTTGCAAAAAGAGTTTATCTCACAGTGAAAGGCATTTTTCCAGCCCAACCATGACGCTGCAACGCTAGGGGCATCAAAGCCGCTAAATAAAGAACCGTGAGTTTTATTCATATCATTCGTTGTTTAATTAATTGTATCCATTAAGTAGTCTGATATTGCGTAGACTACCAGATAAAATAAGATGTTAACTCCTAGGAGAAGGAGGATATTTAGCAACACTCTCATAACTAATCCAGCTCCTCACTACTTTTGAAAATATGAGCGAACGTACTTTTTTCGTCTGATAGATTGAGCCCAAGTTGTGACGGAAAACGCTTGATGTAATTATAAAATTCAAACATCTTTTTATCATCATCTCCACATCTGTCAATTAACAACCTGATAAACGCAAGAAGACAATCGGAGTCGTTGCCGAAATTTTCCTGAGTGGAGAACTGGGTTTTGTCAACATCTTGTTTTAATTTACGGATAGCGGCTATTGCAGTGTTGAAATTACGTTTTGCATCGTAACGCAGTTCATAGCCTTGTTTACCCATTTCACTTCTCAAGTCATAGAGAAGGGTTTCTACAACATCTGTCAACACATAGGTTAAGTTGAGCGTTGTATTAAGATTTGTTGTTCCTACTAACATGATTTCACTTGTTTCTTATTTGAATGAATCCTCGTTTTTCTGTCTCTCTAAGGAGTTTCATATCTTCTTCCTTGATATCACAGGGAGTCTCACCGTTCACGGTAGTATAGTCCGGGATATTAAACTTATCCCTGATTCTCTTTTTGATTCTTGGTACATCTTTAGGATCGAGATGTCTTGTATCCCAATAAATAGTTACTTTCATGATTCTTGCTTATTATAAAACTCTTTCAATTGCATTTTCTGCTTTTTAAATCTTCTTTTAACCAACTCATCCATTAAACTGTTAGATATACGCAAGGCATTGATAGCAGATTCATCACCAGATGATGCACGCTTTTCAAGTTCCGTCCTATACTCTTCATAGAACATACCGGACATAGACTTTAATTCATCCTCTATATGCGATTTATGCTCATTCCAGGACTGGGTGTCGGCAGCAGTACATCGTTCTTTATTATACTCACGAAGCCAACTCATAATCACCTGCCCATCAATACGATTGTATATTCGTCCGTATTTCATCTTCATGGCATTTTTAAAACAGAGTTTCAAGTCGTCCATTTTGAAATACGGATATTCCTCCATAATCAAATCAACGGTTATAGCTACCTGAACATCAGACATAGTTTCAGTAGCATTGAAAAACTCCAAAGCATCGGCAAGTAAAAGAACAACGGCGGCTCTTGACTTTGTTTCTCCAAGTATCCTTGTGATTGTTCCTATTGCTGGTTCTGAACTTAAAAATACATCTTCAATCGTTTTGGGGCGAAGCATCTTGCAATATCGCTCCGGCGAGGTCTTTAAGGCGGCTAACCGACTCTCTTCTTGTGGCGGCAGTATCAGTTCGTTTTCCATTGTAATTACCTTCTAAAATTTTAGTGTAATTTGCTTGTTTAAATATCCAATCAAAGTTACACTTCCAGTTGCGGTCATTTCCTCCAAGAAGAAAGGGACTCTGAAGAACAAGATTGAAAGCTGTTCTGACGGATTCTTTGCCATATTGGGATATCCGGGCTTTTACGGCTTTCTTTCTATCCTCGGTCATTGACTGTATCTGCTGAAGTTTGTCCTTGAATGTAGCGTTATAGTATTCCATTAATCCATTGTAATCAACCTTTTCAGAGAGGGAGGGCGAAGAAAGCTTGTCTTTCTTTGATACTCCGTTAGGAGTATTTTCTTTCTTTTGATTATTAAGAGACATATCTATGCACTCTCTTTCTTTATCTTTCTTTGTATTTGTGCCCTCCGTGTGCCCTAATTTTTGTGAAAATTCAAATTGTGGCGGGTTATTATTCATAGGCTGTGCCGCAAGTTGTGCCTTTAGTTGTGCCCATTCTTCTTTTAAACTATTGATCTCCACGTTAATATCCGTGCCCTTAATTGTGCCCTTAGTTGTGTCTACATCGTTATATTCGTCATATTTGCACAATGTTATGATATTGATGCCTTGCGTACATTCAGAAGTTATCATGCCTTCTTTCCGTAGGTGCTCCAAAAAAGAACGGACTTTCTTTTCTGACCATTGCCAACGTTTTGCTAAAAACCTAATGGATGCTGGGTATTGCCCACGATTATAGACCACCTCTCGACCTCCGATACACTCCTTTCGGGGCGTTGCATCAAATCGTGCAGACTGTATTAAGTCTAACCACGCTTCGCAACTGCTAAATGTCCGGGCTTCATTCCACATTATATTCGAGAAGAACCTGCGGCTTAGTTTTATAAATCCTTTATCGTTTTCCATTTGCTTAGAATCTTACGTTTGTTAATTGCCTTCCTCTAGAGAATACAGCCCATTTTCCATTACCGCTATCAAATAATCGTAAATCAGAGACCTCGCCAAAGCGTTTGATATTACCGCATAAATCAATAATCCATCCGCATTCTTTGGAAGGATGCGGGCGGATGGCACGACCGACTATCTGATACCACATGGCCAGTGACATCGTAGGACGTGCCATTACGACCGTATCAAGTTCCGGATAGTCAAAGCCGGTGGTTAATACCCCGACATTGGCAACAACAGATATTTCTCCTGCCTTAAAATGCTTGAGAATCATTTCACGAGTGGATTTTGGAGTATCACCGGATACAATAGCGCAACCAGGTATTGACATCGTTAACCGTTCCGCTTCTTTCAAAAAACGGGTAAAGACCAAAATGCCCTTCCGTTTTCCTCCGGCTTTGGGATTCATCAGCCTTTGGACGATATGAACGAGATAACCGTAGAAGTCTATCCGTTCATATTCTCTTTGGACTGACCTATCTGTATAGTCGGCACCAGTGGTATTTACTTTCAAATTGAGTTCATTCCATCCGGTCGGATTCATCGGGTAGTAGTTCAGCTTCGCCAAGTAGCCCATATCTAATAAGGTTGATACCTGTACATGATAAATGACCTCTGAAAAAACGTGAGGCTTTGTCCGGGTGATAAATTTCAACATAGAGCCGAAATCACGTGAGGAAGATAATCTATAAGGAGTTGCAGTCAAGCCTAGAACCTTACACTTCACCGCATTGAAGAAATCCTTGTACATCCCCTCTTTAGGGTTAACAAGGTGGCATTCGTCCACGATGATGTTCTTGAAGTGGATGAACAGTTCAGGATGGTTCTTCACGCTGCCTATGGTGGCAAATGTTATCCGGCTTATCTCCTTTGAGTTGAAAGAAGCCGAATAGATACTGCAATCAAGAATGCCGTATGAGCAGAGTTTCTTGAAATTCTGCTCGAGTATTTCCTTACTTGGCTGAAACACCAAAGTGTGCCCCTCAAGCCTTGCGGCTATATCCGCTATGATAAGCGACTTTCCGCTGCCCGTAGGTAACACCATAATGGCATTAGTTTTCTTGGTCTTGTTGTTGAAGAAAGAAACGGCAGTATCAGAGGCTTTCTGTTGGTAATCACGTAGTTTGTACATATCTATCTTCTGATTTAATGATAAAAGGGGAATCCTCACTAAGTTTGGAAAGAAATGTCCGGATTATATAAGCCTGTTCCTTACTTAATCCAACCGGAGAGAATGAACCATCATCATTCTTGACCATCATGACAAATGTTCCTGCTTCCAAATCATTCATAACCCTTTCTCCTTTCGTAACTTCTTATTAAGTGCTTTGTAATACTTGATTAGTTGCTCATACTCAAAATCTGATATCTTAGTATTTGATGCAGCTTTCACTTTTAGCAAGTCAAAATACTGTTGTCCGATTTTGGCTATCAAATTCTCACGGTAGCCTTCAAGGTGGTCGGCACGGAAACGGTTGCACGCACGGCATTCGGCATGGCAATTGTTCTCATCAAATCGGGTAGCCAGATGCGTGCGGCTGAAATAGTGACCACAGTCGGCTTGCCCGAACGGTTTTATCTGTCCACATGATATACATCGGAAGAAACCGTTTGGCATACAATCACGAAGCCGGATGAAAAGGGAAAACTCTTTATCGAGTTTCGCTTTCAAATCCGGCTTCTTCTTTACTGTTACCCCTGCTTTATCAAACAAGGGTAAAGGCTTGTCTTTCTTTTTTTTCTTTTGTTTTATGTAATATGGCATAAATATATTATTTTTGCACGCCTCTTTACGAAAGGGGCAAGTGATTATAGCACGAGGGTTCCACCTCTTCCCATTCCGAACAGAGAAGTTAAGCCTCGTCACGCCGATGGTACTGCGTAACTGTGGAAGAGTAGGTAATCGCTGGTATAAAAGATTATCGTAAAGTTTAGTAGATCAAGTGGTTCTCCACAACAGAAACAAGATTCATTTTTTTATAAATTAAAAAAACAATAAAAATGAACATTTTTTTTGTAAGCCTTGCGGCTTCAATTTTTGCAGTCTATATCGTTCGTGGTATAGATAAATTGTTTCAGATTCTATTAAAAAAAATAAGATGATTGCTAATAATGGCACTCTCCAGCTGTTCACGAACAGCTGGAGAGCTTTTTTATTCCAAATAAGCCATTGAAAATTCTTTCGGAATAAATCGCCCGACCGGTATAGGTTTAGCAGATTCAATGGCCGCATGGATTTCTCTTTTATTGAACTCATGTCCTTTTTCTTTGGCTTGCTTCTCACATTCTTCCTCTTTATTTTTGAGGTAGTGGGTAATAAGCATCATCGATCTGTCAACGTTGAAGGTGTTCACGACAAAAGTCTGAACTCTCTCGTCTTCATTCTCCCCATCCGTGAATGTGATTTTCGTCTCAATCTGGTAGAATTTCTTTTCATTCGGCTTAGATTCTTCGTCGCTATCTTCCGTCTCATCGTCCATCTTATCAACGTATTCTGCCATAGTGATTTCATTTTTGAGATAGGCAAGCGAAGCGTCATCTACCTTGCGTTCTTTCAAGTTGTCAGTAAGAATCACGCAGGAATCGAACTCCTTTATCATTGTCAGGGTGAATCCGAACTGGTAATTGAGTTCGATGTAGTCTTTCAAGATAAGGCAAGCATTCTCTAGCCCAGTGGCATACAGTAAGAACTTATACTTCTTGTCACTTATTTGTGCTTGTGCAAGATAGGGATATAAGAACTTGTTTTCATTCTCGAACGCCAAGCGGTTCTGGTTGCTGACTTCCACTTCCTTGATACCGTCGGCCTCCATACTGAAACGAATTTTCGCCAAAGTGTCTTGGTCTATTAGCGTACCACGGTCGAAAAGAATTTCATTTCGTTCAATGGTTACTGTTTCACCGGTATCTTCATCAATAAAAGATTCCTCCCATGTTTTGAGGACACGTTTTGCAAGGTACATGTTGAGCATCTTCTTCGGATCAGATGTCACATACCGGATTTCTGTTTTTCTTGTTTCTATCATAACTAAATAAATTCTTGATTTCTTTGTATTTCCTGCTGGGCGTATATCAGCATTTGATGTTCATTTGCAGCCGGCAGATAGATACCTGCCACTGATGCACTCCAATTACGGAAACGGTCAATACTCAGGGTCATTTCACTTGTTGTCAGTTCGGCAGAACTGCGCAAATAGGTTACTTCATTGCCTTTCTTGTTGACCGTCTTTCTCTCAAACAAATCACGGTTGCAAGTCCTCTTAT
>CAUHML010000107.1 GCA_959606905.1 uncultured Bacteroides sp.
TTTATCAAGAAGTTTCTGCATCCAGTCTTTAAACTCGTAATTATCTACATACATATTGCTTCATTTTTCAGGTTATACACTAATGATTACCAATCGATTGATGAAGCAAAGTTCAGAAAAGGAAAGCAAACAAATTACAGGGTAGTATACGCTACCCCGTATAAATTGATACTAAATACCTGATTATCTATACCCTCTATTTTCGTGTTCTTTTCGGATAAGGTTTGCCAATTCGTTAAGGAACTCCGTTAGTTTAGCTGGCTTTCGCTTGATGACATCCATATACTTTTGGTGATAATCGCCCAATTTTATATTAAAGATCCATTCAAAGGCTTTACCTAAATCTGTCAGGTGAACAGGCTTACCATTCTGATATATTATTCGTTGGGAAAGAAATAAACCGTTGATAATTTCCATTATATTGATAAGGCTTGTCTTGTCTGCTAAATGGAGAGGAGAAAGAAATAGCTTATTTGTGTGTTGCTGAAATTGTTCAGGGTATTTAATACGCCATTTGACAATGCGCATTTCATTATTTAGTAATCCTATTGCTTCATCAATCAAATGCAAATAGGGCATTTTTTTCTTGCTCAAACCGTACACGATACGATTTAAGCCGATGCAAACCAAAGGAAAAATAACGCAATAAAACACTATAATCCTGTTCGTTGAAACTAAAATCAGCTAAATGTATAGCCAGTTGTTCAATAGCCTCTGCCAATTCGGATGCAGAAACTTTACGTTGCGAGTATTCCGATAATAGTCGAAAAAATCTCTGTTCTAATAAATGCTTTAACATAAATATAAATTAAGTGTATATAATAATTAAGTTTTTCCACATTTGCCGTTTGACGAATAAATATCAGTTTAGTTTCTTTTGTTTTTTGCTTTGTGTTACACAAAAAACACCCGTAAACACTAACAGCGCAGATAATAGCTTTTGTATTGAGAATACATCTTGTCCAATTAGGATTGCAATCACAGAAGCTATAATAGGTTGTATATAATTGTACATGCTGACTGTAGTTGGACGAATATGTTTCAAAAACATAGGAATTAACATAAACGCTACAAACGTGGCTCCAAACAACAAGTAGAAGAGAGCATACAACTCCGTTATATTGAATGTTTCTTTATGGAAAGTAGGAACATATTGTACGCATTTGATGCAGAACGGAGCCAAGGTCAGTGCCGAAAATAGAAACATCCATTTCATTATTGTAACTGACGAATAACGTAGAGATAGCGGTTTGGATAATACCAAATAAATACAATACATCAAATTGTTGATAATCAAAAATATCACCTCTCAAACTATTCGTGGAATTTACCGTATGTGTAGAACTGAATACAAGTAATAGACCACCGCTTAACCCCATAAAAACTCCAAATGATTTCTTCGTGGTAATCGGCTCTTTGAGTATGATGGCAGCAAGCAGTAATACAAAAATCGGTACAGTTGTGGCGATGATTGACGCATTGACGGGCGAAGAACTTTTTAGTCCTACGACAAACAGCCATTGATTAATACCAACCCCACAAAGGGCACAAACGAGAAGTGTTATCAAATCTTTCGGCAATACTTTTTCCTTTGGCATGAAAAAAGATACAAGCCAAAACATCATGCAGGCGAAAGTCGCCCGCATGATGGTGATTGCTTCCGGAGGAACATTAGATGTTAAAAGGTATTTAAAAATAGGCATACTAATGCCGAATAAAATATTGGCTGTCAATATCAGGATATGTCCTTTCATTTTTGAGATTACCAAATATTACGATGTATTCTATCCTCTATCCGAATTTCTTTCTGTTTGCAGATATGTGCATTCTCCGCTGCATAGCCGATGGCAAGAAAACAAGTAAACTCGTATTCTTCGGGAGCATTAACGAGGTGTTTTACATATTCCGGTTCGTTGCCGATGGGAATACGGAACGCACACGCCAATCCTTCTGCGGTTGCTGCCAGTAAGATGTTTTCTACTGCCGCCCATGCCGAAGCGAAATAATTGAGTGAACTTTGGTCTGTCGGGTGACATAGAGGACAATCTTTTTGTCGGAAAAACGGTAGAACAAGACAATTACTTTGCATAAGCATACGTTGTTGTTTGGGTAACGCATCAACAAACATAGCATATCCGTCTTTGTCCATTACGCCTGCGGCAGCTTCAAGTCCAGTCTGTTGAATGTTTTTGGTATTTTCTGCCACTGGCGATATAAGTCGGGCAATGTTTTCCTGCCCTCTCACGACAATGAACTCAAACTGTCGCATATGGTCGTTGGTCGGAGCTTTAAAGGCTACCGATAATACTTTTTCCAACACTTCATCCGTTACTTCCTTATCGGAAAAGTCTCGAATGGTTCTTCTTTTCTCTAATACTTGATAGAAATCCATAACAATACATTTTAATAGTTATACTTGTTGTTTTCGGCAGCAAAGTTATGGCTATTTATTGTTGAATATTTGTGGTACAATCTTATATAATTGTCGTATATTTGCATTGAACTAATTTATATGTAATTATGGAAGAAATAATTATTCCTTATGAATTGCCCGAAGTAGAAAATCACTCCTTCTTCTTTATAGACCAACGAGTTGATACTCATATAGAAGCCAAATTGCATCAGCACGATGCATGGGAGTTATATTATGTATTACATGGATATGGAACACGGATGGCAGGTGATACGTTACAATCTTTTTCGGCAGGAGATGTGGCATTAATACCACCATCCATGCATCATTATTGGGAATATACGCCTTTATCGGCAGACAATGACGGGTGTATTCATTACTTGATGGTTGCTTTCAGCCACTCCCTTGTAGTGAGGTGCATGGAGATATTTCCCGAATTGCGAAACCGCTTAGCAGGTCTTAAATTTCCTGTTAATGCATTAAAGTATGGATTGGAAAGTTCTCGTATCATTCGCAAAATATTATCGCAAATGAACGATATGGACGAATTGGGGCGATTATGCGAAATGTTCCGCTTATTACCTGTCATATTCACTTCATCCGACCATACTCTTGCAGGTAAACCTATAAATATAGAGCGTGATGTAAGACGTATGCAGCAAATTTGTGCCTATGTGATGGCTCATTATGTTCATACCATTTCTTTAGATGATATTTCCACTGAAGTGGGTATGAACCGTTCTGCGTTTTGCTCATACTTCAAACGCTGCAAAGGAATGACATTCTCACAATTTGTTACCCTGTATCGCTTGAATACAGCTTGCGAACTTCTAAAACGCTCGCAAAAGCAGATTTCAGAAATCTGTTTTGCAGTAGGATTTAATGATGTTCCACATTTTAATCGGATTTTAAAAAAAATAAAAGGAGTCACGCCACAAGAATACAGAAAACAAGATTGCTTAACAAAAAATATTTTAGACTGACAATCAATAATTACTTCATTTTGTTTTCATGAAACATTTGCGTAGAGTTAATTGAAATGTTGCAATGCCGAGTAAACTAAGGTAGATAGCACGTTGCTAAATCGTTACCCTTTTTAAAATTATTTGTTATAAAAACCTGTATTACAGTATAATAAATCAAAATGCAATAGTAGTGGCGAAAGTTAGTCCATACTTAATCTTTTGCTTTATTAGATTATATCATATGTTTTAATATTTCCAATGTGGCTAATGTGTGTTTTAGTCCATTTTGAAGGTCAAAGTCAGCTGTGGATTCTTCGGTGGATAAAATGTTCCAATAATAATAAAAGGATTAGTACCTACATTATGAAATTTCTTGGTTGTTCCTAAGAAAAAGTATATATCTTTTTTACACCATTCTGTGAAATATTTCTGCTTCACTTTTTCACAGGCAACTTGTTCATTTCCATTAGCAGCAGCAAGGCAATTCCAATAAAGCATCCCTAATTCCCAATCTTCAATCATGAGTTTTCGTTCTTTACCATCTTCTGATATAAACCTATATGAAAACTCATAAGGCAGTTTTTTAGCTACTTTGAATATTCTTTTAGTTTCTTCTACATCAAATAAACTCTGTTGGGCTTGATTGGCATATACAGCATCTAATTTTTGTTTATTCCATTCTCTTGAAGATTCTTCCCAAACAAAATCAACAATTCTTTGAGGTTTAAATACAGCTAATGATGTTCCGATTTGAGGATTTTTAGCTTCTTCAATAAGTTCGGCCATATTATACCGGACATGCTTCAAAACAATAGACTTTCTTTGTGCCCAGCCATTCTTTGTGTCAATTTCTCCTACTATTTTTATTTCATTATCTATATTTGCAGGACGAAAACTTTCTTTCCTAAAATCGCTTGTATTTTTAACTAAATCAAGTTCTATCCATTGCCATTTACTATATCTCTTATCATAGCTTAATTTGCGAAAAGGAATAGGATATATTCTTATCCAAGTCCCATCTTCCAAGAAACCAGCAGTGCAAACTAATTCATCATATTTTTCCGATAGAGTAGGGTATGTTTTTACAGCAATTAGAACTCGAGTTGTAGGCATGTTTTATAGATGTTTAAGGGTGTAAGTTATATCAGGTAGTTGCATTAAATATTTCGCGACTCTTCCTCTGTGGCATTGTTTGTGACTTTCTTCAAAGCAAGTTAAAGCTACACGTTTCTCTGTATCAATCAATTCCCGGACATATAAAAGATAATCCCAATTTTCTTTTAGGGTAGATTTTTCATATGACTCAAAAAGAATTTCATAATCTTTTTGTGATTTTAAATCTTGTCTTTGTTCTGATTCTATTCCCAGTTGCGGTATATGGATATATTTTATACCTACTCCTGTACATGCTTTCTCTAATTGACTTTTTGAAAATCCATATTTTTGACTACAGGCATTTTTACGGACATCACAGAGAATATGTACATCATTCACGAGGAGAATATTAATGTATTTTTCTAAAGAGCGTCCTTCATATCCTATAGTGAATAATTGAGGCTCTGTAAAGGTTCTTTTTTGCTTATCTATTACTGCTAATTCTTCCTCATTTAGCAAATTAATTGCTATTGTACTTTTTGTTGCGTAATAAGGATAATTGATATAAGTGTAACGGATTAACTCGTTTTGGGATAGACAACCAAATTTTTCTTTTATTTCTTTTATAGCTTGCTGTTCAAACATATCAAGCATCATCAAATAATTATTGGGTTGACAAATTTGTATTCTACGGCCATTCTCACTTTTTATAATACTTAAGTAGCCCAATTTAGCTAATGTCATTATATCCTGATTTGCTTGGAATGAAAAACAACCATAGTAATAAGGAATAAAATCAAATGCTTTTTCCTCTTGTTTCCTTGTAAAAAGAAACAAATATTTCTGAAGCTGTTTGGCAGTCAAATGACCGTCGAATGCTTCAATCAATGCTAATAATATTTTTCTTCTATAGTATAACATATTGCAAAAGTAAGAAAACTCTCTGCATTTTCATGTTAAATATGGCTCTTTTATTTTATTACTCTATAATAAACACCTATCTTTGCACCAACTCAAACAACCACCGCACTACCAAGCAATCCAAAGAATTGCACGCGTGGGGTTATTAGTGGGAGAAAGAATTAAGAGTTTGCTAAGATATTGAGTATGTGAAGGATAAAACTAAAGTTCATCTTCCGTACGCACCGCTTCTCAAGAAAGCAAAAAATTAGAAAAAGCTCTGATTCTTAATAGAATTAGAGCTTTTTTATTTGTTTGAGGTGAAGCAGAATATAGCGTTTCTGAGAAGTATGCCAGGTGCAAATTCAGGATCCTTTTAGGGTCAAGTGAAAAAGCACCTGAAACGCATTATAATCGGAATAGTCCGAGATAACGGATGGGCTGACTTTTACCCCTTGCCGGAAAGCGTAAGAGGCTATTCCGAAAAGAGGAAACCTGCCTGACTTTTCTGACTTCAGATAGAATCTTTTTATTCCCAACACTCATAACAATTCATTTTCTGCTGCTTACCAAAACAATATCGTCCCGATGTTTCACAACACCGGGACGACACTACAACATTTTTACGAGAACACTATCTCTTAAACATTATCAATACTAACTTTACACAACTATAAGCTTGGAATAATTCAGTTAGTCTACATCTTAGGACATAAAATTCCGAACAAATGCTGTGCCAAAATTAGAATTACAAGATAGAAAACTAAATATCAACAAGATAGAAAACGATAGTCTTTCATCTTAATGTGGAATTGTGGAATATTAATGTGGAATTATAGCATAATTTTCCACAATAGCGCAAAAGCCATCAGTATTATATAACTGATATTAAACCACTTATCTTTTTATACCATTTTTGGCACAGCCTTTGTTATACTATCATTGAAACCTACAGTAGATTTGTAAGATAGAAACCAAAGTGTTAATTAGAACGTATTAGTAAAAAAGGTAAAAAGATATTCTGATCTCTCATTCATAAAACTCTTGTAACATTATGCTTTCATTCCGGGCTGTGAAGTACCGGAATGATTTTTTCAATATCCCTGCTTCAAACTTGTACAACGCTTCAAATATCATTCGTGCCTTTCTTTTCAAGAGCAACCACTTTATTATAAGAATAGTGCCATACCTGACAGCACAATTGTTAAAATCGCATTTTTCATAATTATTTATTTTTCTGTTGTCTCTTATTTGTCACTCCTTCAGTATAGCCTCCGGTGCATCTTCTTTTAATGAAAGCACGTTCCCGCCATACAGTTTTGAAATTAAAAAAAGAAAGTACACTGTAATACAGAAATCCGAGACATATTGGTACATAAGGTTTTTCAACAAACAATCCTCCGGCACGTACTTCACGGGTATAGGATGCCGATTCGGAAAAAGCGGCTCCTAAGCTGAAAGAAGGAATGACAGATTCTGCACATACCACTGATACCGTCAACACAAAATAAACGGCCAAGGCAATCATCGACTGTCTGACTACCCGCTGCTTGACCGATTTACTGACATTGAAAAAAGCGAAACGCATTCTGTTGAGCACAGTTGCAAGGTAAAGAATAATGATTGTATAATCCCCCTCCCGCATTGAATGCCCAAATGCAAATGCAAAAAGCCCATACAACGGAATAAACAGCCGTATTGAAGCCTTGAGCGGCATAGCTGCCATAAAAAGTCCCGAATGCACCATAACAAATTCAAATGCCATCAGGATTGCCAGCGAATATACCTTATAGGCATCATCCGGTCCGGCAAACAACCATAAATATAGGTATTGGCAGGCAATCAAGGCTGTCTGTGCCACTTCTACATATTCACAAGGTCTGTCTATACGTTCTATGATATTCATAATTCAGCCCTCATTTTACTTATTTTTCTCAAAGCAAATCTATTGAATTCTTTCTTATAGAGTCATACTTTTTCACTAATTTCTTTTTCACTTCTTATCTGCTCTTTCCCTATAATCATCCGGAACAAAGACAAACCTATTTCTCTACCGGATGTAATTCAATTTTAAATATAATACAAAGTTTTAAACTATAAGCACTTGCTTTAAATTATTTCAAGAAAAAAGCATGAAAAGCATCTGTATGATGCTCTGCTTACTATATCATGAGGTTGAAAAGAACCGGATAACGGAAGAATTACTTTTGTGTATGCAACATGAAGAGGGCGCACAGGAAAAGATTGAAGCATATAATAACGTTCAGAAAAAGGCGCTCGTTGATTGGGTTAATTCTGCAAAAACAGAACAAACTAAAGCAGACCGTATTACCAAAATCATTATCATGGCGATGAATGGAGTTATCGGATATATTTGATAACCTTAGCCGGCACTCCCCCTACGATTGCATCCGCCGGAACATCTTTTGTCACCACCGCCCCGGCTGCCACCACCGCATTATCACCAATCGTCACGCCTTGCAGAATGGTGGAATTTGAGCCTACCCACACATTCCTGCCAAGTATAATAGGTGCAGGATAAGTCGTATGGCGGTCTTCGGGAGCAAGTCCGTGGTTGAGGGTTGCAAAAACGACGTTATGCCCTATCTGGCAACCGTCTCCCAATGTAACCCCGCCGTGATCCTGAAAATGGCAGCAGGCATTGATAAATACGTCATTACCGATTTCAATATTCTTTCCGAAATCCGTATAAAACGGCGGAAACACCCGCAGTGAGGGTGGAACGGGCTTTCCAAAGAGTTCGGAGAGCAATGCTCTCACCTCATCCGGAGCATGGAAAGATGCATTCAGTTTGAATGTGATGCGTCTTGCCTCATTGCTCATTTCATCCATAAAACGATGTATATCTTCCGTGTCAAGGGCTTTTCGTGTCTTTACATATTCTAAAAAATTATCAAGTGTCATGGTTCTGAATATTACATAGATTACACTGCAAATGTAAACGAATGGCAGCAGCGCTCGTGTGAATGAATTACGGACATTTGTAACCTATTTACTGTTTCTGTGCGGAGAGGTGTACTACCTATGCTTTTATTCTCTACATTTGCGTAGAACTAAAGAACAATACCTTATGAAAGAAGTTATTAAACTGGACACGGTAGACCAATACAACCGACTCTTCGGACTCGAAACACTACACCCGCTGGTAAGTGTGGTAAACCTGTCGGAAGCCACCAGATTTCCAACGCATTTCACGATGAACTACGGGGTGTATGCCCTTTTCCTGAAAAACGTCAAATGCGGAGACATCCGTTATGGCCGGCAGATTTACGATTATCAGGAAGGAACGGTCACCAGCTTTGCCCCGGGACAGGTGGTTGAGGTGGACATGCCGCAAGGAGTACGACCGAACGCCCACGGCCTGCTGTTTCACCCCGACTTGATTAAAGGAACTTCTTTAGGACAAGACATCAAACATTATTCATTCTTTTCGTACGCCTCGGCCGAAGCCCTGCACCTATCCGAAGAAGAAAAAAGCATATTCACAGATTGTCTGGAGAAAATAAGAATGGAACTCCAACATCCGATCGACAAGCACAGCAAACGTCTGATTTCACGGAACATCGAACTGCTGCTGGATTACTGCATGCGCTTCTACGAAAGACAATTCATTACCCGTTCGGAAAGCAACAAAAGCGTACTGGTAAAATTCGAAGCCTTGCTCGACGATTATTTCCAAAGCGACAAACCGCAAACAGACGGACTGCCTTCCGTAAAATACTTCGCCGACAAAGTGTTCCTGTCACCCAACTACTTCGGTGACCTGATAAAGAAAGAAACCGGAAAAAGCGCACAGGAATACATCCAGACCAGAATGATTGACATAGCCAAAGAGATGATTGCAGGAACGGAAAAAACGGTCAGCCAGATTGCCTATGAACTGGGATTCCAATATTCGCAGCATTTCAATCGCATCTTCAAGAAGAATACGGGATACACACCCGGAGAATACAGAAAGCTGCAAATATAAAGGATACCGATAAGATTATCCTTATGAAAAAAGAAATACTGAATATAGAGACCGTACATCAGTGTAACTGTTGTATGGGCTGCAAGACGCTGCATCCGCTGGTAAGTGTCGTTGACCTATCCGAAGCCAATCTGGAGCAGCGTACCATCCGATGTGATTTCTATACGATTATCCTGATAGAAGGGGAAGCCGGAAAACTTATGTACGGACGCAAATACTACGACTATTCCAACGCCACACTGATATTCCGTACGCCGGGCGAGTCCATTAAGCTGGGTATAGACAATATGCTTGCCCCCAAAGGGCGAATGCTGGCTTTTCATCCGGATTTAATGGCGCACACTGCATTGGAGAACCACATCGGAGACTATTCCTTCTTTTTCTACAAACCGAACGAGTCGCTGCATCTTTCATCGCGCGAAAAGATGAAAATCACAGAGTGCATCCGCAATATCGAAGAAGAACTTCGGCATGCCATAGACCGCCATAGCAAAACTTTGATATCGCGCCATATCGAGCTATTGCTGGATTATTGTGCGCGTTTCAACGAACGCCAGTTCATTACCCGTTGCGAAGCCAATAAAATAATTCTGCACAAAATCCATTCACTTCTGAGTGGATACATCTTGTCCGGCAGACTGGAAGGCGGTGCGATGCCCACAGAAGAATATTGTGCAGACGCTCTTCACTTGTCACCTTGCTATTTCCGCGACCTGCTCAAGTTCGAGACCGGAAAAAGCATGCACGAATACTTTCAACTGATGCGGCTGGACATGGCTAAGAAGATGTTGCGGAACAAAAATTATACGGTCGGCATGACAGCCAGGAAGCTGGGATATGCAAACTCACAGCACTTCACCTGCCTGTTCAAGAAGATAACGGGAATGACACCGACGGAATATAAATATGCCCAGAATTAAAAAGGATTGTCTTGCCGGCATTGGCACAAAACAAACGCCACAAACGGTTAAATCGCACGAATATACTGCAAACATTCCCGAATATTTTAAAATACTCCAAACCAAGTGCCTTTACCGATTGTTGTCCCCCACATAACTCTAAAACTTAACTGATATGATTAATTATGTGGATAAAATGGCGGATGCCCTGGTGGATGTGCTAAAGTATTCGAACCAGGATGTGGAATGGGTGGAGCCCGATGACATGAAACCCAATGACGGCGTACAGCCCGAATGGTTCTATCCTGCCATAGAAAATGCGGAGTATTCCGAAATTACCGCTATCCTGCAATATACCCAGCAGGAAGCCGTCTTTGAAGATGAAATCGGCGAACTGATGCTGGGCATCGCCTTGGTGGAAATGAAGCATTACGCACACATACGGGACGCCATCGTAGCACTGGGCGGTACACTTCCCAAACCGTATGACAGCAAGAACGTCAATATAGGCGAAACACCCGTCGAAGCGCTCACCCTCGCCGCGCATTCGGAAGTGGCCACTATCGGGTTCTACAAGTCGGTGAAGGAACGAATTACCGCAAGTACACCAACCGCAGACATTGCCCGCAAGCTGCTGACAAAACTGATTGCGGACGAAAGCCTTCACCTCAAACTGCTTACCCGGCAACTGAAGGTCATGGCAGGTGACGACAAGAAGTATGACGAACTCATGAAGAAGATACTGGACTGACAAAGTATTACCGTTTTTCTCAATAATTCATTACCTTTGCAGCAAAATTACAAATAAACGAATCAAAACAATAGGGAACAATGAGTGTACACGATTTATGCTGCATCGGTTATATTACACAAGACAA
>CAUHML010000108.1 GCA_959606905.1 uncultured Bacteroides sp.
GATACTGGTGCAAAAGGTTTAGATCTTTACTGTCTTCAGAAGAATGGTGACTGGCATTTTGTCAATAGTGCCCGTCCGAAAGGAAAAATAAATCAGGCCACCATTATAAAAAATATGCACCCTGAAGAAAGAGAATACATGCTTTATTTGCCATTGTATGATGGTCTTATTTCTCTGTCTATAGGAGTTGATTCTCTGGCTACTATCAGTCAACCGTTAATGGATTATCCAATTCGTAAGAATCCTGTTGTTTTTTATGGAACCAGTATTCTTCAAGGAGGTTGTGCTTCACGTCCGGGGATGGCACATACTAATATCATATCGAGAAGATTAAACCGTGAATGTATCAATTTAGGATTCAGTGGAAATGCATTTCTAGATTTGGAAGTAGCTAAAGTGATAGCTAAAGTAGAAGCTAGTGTTTTTGTTTTGGACTTTGTGCCTAATGCTTCTGTTGTACAGATGAAAGAACGACTGGAAACATTCTATCGTATCATCCGTAGTAAACATCCGGATACACCAATTATTTTTATAGAGGATCCTATTTTTCCTCACACATTTTATGATGAAAGGGTTGCTAAAGAAGTGCGACGAAAGAATGATACGTTGAAAGAGATATTCAATCATTTAAAGAAAAGAAATGAGAAAAATATCATTCTTATTTCATCAAAGAATATGCTGGGAGAGGATGGAGAGGCTACTATAGATGGTATTCATTTTACAGACTTAGGTATGATGAGGTATGCTGATTTAGTTTGTCCGGTTGTAAAGAAGGCAATTAGATAAGACAGGGTTACTATTAGTTTGAAATACCATCACTATAAAAGCATGTGTGACGGTATATAAAAGCAGATCGCAAAAAGAAATTATCCAATAAAAGAAAGATATTGTTCAGAATAAGATGAATAAGTGCTTATCTAGACTACCTTTGAGTATTTTAGATTTGTTTGGGACTAATTTTTCATTTATTGACCTATATTTAATATCTTAAATAGTTCTGTTTTTCTACTTTTGTATCAGGCAATAGGGCTGATAGAACCTCTGTGAGGGTAATGATCATTATTACATACCATGAGTTTAGGTTTTTAAATACAGTTGAAAAGGCTGTTTAAAGGATAACACTTTTTTATTTTATAAAACACACTAAGTATTACTTAAATCTATGTGTAATGAATAACAAATTGATTAAAAAAACATTCTTGGGAATTGGCACAATGTGTTTAATGGTAGGATTATCTCTATTCTTTTCTTGTGAATCAGATGATACTTCTGGAAGTGGGGGAGTGACAAAACCTTATTTATCTTTAAAACAATATGGTTTAAACCGGCTTTCGGTTGCTAATGTAGAAGAGGCAACGTTTTCTGTGACGGTGAAAAAGCATGGTGGAAATCTTGATTCTGAATTTGCAGCAAAATTAGATGTATGGAATGAGGATGAATTAAATGCTTATAATGAAAAAGAAGAAACTTCTTTTGTGATTCTTCCAGAGACATATTATTCGGTGACTCCATCGGAAGTTGTACTTGCATCAGGTGTGAAGGAAGTTAATGTCGATATAAAGGTGAAAGCTTCTCAAATTATATCTGCGATACAGCAAGGAACTCACTATTTGATTCCTTTACGACTAAACAGTGATGTTGTGGAGCTGAGAAAAGGGCAACGTGATCTACTGCTTCAACTTGTTATCGATTATGCCAATGTAGCAATAGTTAGTCCTGAAATTGTAGAAAAGGTAAACGTGAACGACGTATCTGTTACTACTACGGTAAAAACGATACTTGATTATAAGGTAGATGGCAAGGATCTGGCAAGTAATTGGGATTTCATTTGCGACCTTAAAGTTCCTGAAAATGCATCTGAATTATTAGAAACTTATAATAAACAATATAGTACTGACTATGAGTTGTTGCCGGAAGGAAGTTATAGCTTGGGACAAGTGAAATATGCTATTGGAGATCATGAGGCAGAAGCTAAACTTACAATCCGGCGGAATGCTATTGAGGTGAAGTATTATTTGTTGCCGTTAATGTTGGCTAATCCTTCTACTAGCTCGGTGACTTGTAAGGATAACATTCATTATATAGTAGTGGGGCAGTTTTATACTAATCCGATCATTTCTGATAGAAGTGTAGCCGATCCAACAGTGATTAAAGCACAAGATGGACGTTTCTATTGGTATGCTACCCAAAACTCCAATGATTGGATGCCTGTTTATAGCTCTACAGACTTGGTGAATTGGAAATATGAGAAAAACGCTTTTCAAAAAGCAACAAAGCCTACATGGAATACGGATAATGCTTTTTGGGCACCGGATATGCAATATATCAATGGCAAATATGTTCTTTATTATTCGTATGCCAAGATGAATGGTACCGGCCAGAGCCATACATGTGTGGTGACGGCTGATACTCCATTGGGAACTTACACTAGTGCTTATCCTAAGGGTGCTTTCCTGGACAGTAAGAAATTGCTTTCAAATGAGGAATTTGGAGCAAACTGTATTGACCAGTTCTATTATGAAGAGGATGGACATAAATATTTATTCTATGGAAGTTTTACAGGAATTTATGTAGTAGAGCTTACGGATGATGGGCTTGCTGTGAAACGTGATGTGGATGGTAATCCTGTCTTGAAAGAGAAGGTGTGTGGTAATGCGTTCGAGGGTACCAATATCTATAAGAAAGGTAACTATTATTATTTGTTTGCTTCTATTGGGAACTGTTGCGCCAGCCAAAATAGTACCTATGAAGTGGTTGTAGGGCGTTCAACAAGTTTATTAGGCCCGTATGTTGATAAACAAGGAAAGAAGATGCTTGACAATAGCTGGGAGCCTGTTGTAGATGGTGGTGATAGAACAAAGTGGGTCGGTCCAGGACATAATTCCGTTATTATTAAAGACGATGCGGGTACAGAATGGATGATTTACCATAGTTATTATTACAAGGAGAAAGGAAATAAATCTACGTTCGCAGGACGTCATGGAATGCTCGACCGCTTGCAGTGGACGGACGATGGATGGCCTTATATCAAAAATTATTTGCCTTCTGAGTCAGACTTGATCCCAGTGTTCTATAAATGAGAAAGTAAGATTTATTAATTATTAAATTTAACATATGAAAAAGGAAAAATGTTGGAAAAGTCTGCATGGTTGCCTATGTGCCGCTGTGCTTGCCTTATTTACATTTGGCTTTACGTCTTGTAAAGACGATGATTTGAAAGGGGGATTCGACCCAAGCAAACCGATTGTGGTTACCGATTTTATGCCGAAGGAAGCTGGCTATGGTAACAACCTGATGGTATATGGGAACAACTTCGGAAATGATGTTTCAAAAATTAGCGTCACTGTGGGTGGCAAGCAGGCCAATGTTATTTCTGTAAAGAATGATGCCTTGTATTGTGTAGTACCTAAGGGGGCGTATGGAGATGAAGTGGAAGTCTCAGCTTGTGATGATGAAGGTGAAGAAATTGCTTATGCTGTGGCAGAGGCCAAGTTTACGTACAAAAAACAGTGGTTGGTGACGACTATTGCCGGACAACGTTTTGAAGATTGGAATGATGCCAAGGAGGCGGAAGGCTCTTTTGATAATTGCGGATATATGGAGGGAATTAGCTGGTTTGCATTTGATCCCAAGTCTAATTTTGACATCATGTATATCTCTAGTGCTGCCTTGGGACCTGTCCGCAAGGTTAACTTTGCAAATGAAACTGTGGAATTTTTAAGCCATATCTCTTATTCTACAGAACGCCCTACTATCATAACTTGGACGCCGGATGAGAATCAGGATATGGTTGTAACCCGTGACTTAAGTTCTTCTGGAAATGTTAATATTGTGTATAGTCGTGCTTCCGGTTTCACAACAAAAGTAGATTTGGAAAGTACATTGGGTAAATTGAAATCAGGAAATGCGGCAATGATTCATCCCGATGGACAACTGTATTATACGGCGTATTATACACAAGATATCTACCGATATGACTTTGCAACGAAAGAGACGACCATTGCTAGCAAACATGTGAAAACAAAGGAAAACCTGCGTTTGGTTCTTCATCCCAGTGGCAAGTATGCCTATATGATGCGTCTGTATTATTCTGGTAATAATTCCGGTTATATTGCGCGTTTGGATTATGATGACGAGGCTAAAACGTTCGGAACTCCTTATATTGTTGCTGGTAGCGATGGCTCTGCCGGATATGCTGATGGTGTGGGGAGTACAGTACGGATGCGAGGACCAGGTCAGGGCGTTTTTGTGAAAAATCCCGATTATGCCGGTGAGGAAGATGAATATGATTTCTATTTTACGGATGACTATAATAACTGCGTGCGTGTATTGACACCGACAGGGCGTGTCTATACTTTTGCCGGACGTGGGAATGATATTGCGGATGGTGGGTATGCGGATGGTGCATTGCGTACGGAGGCTCGGTTTGATCGTCCATGGGCAATCGCTTATGATGAGAAGAGAGAATGTTTCTATGTAGGAGAGCGGAACAACAAAGTGATACGTAAAATTGCGTTGGAAGAATAATCAATGATAAACACATGTTTTATGAAAAAATTATTATTTATAGGGATACTGTTGATGGGTCTTTCCCTGCAAGGGTGGACGCAGGAGAAAACTATTACAGTAACAGGTATTGTTACGGATACTGAGAAAGAACCGCTTATTGGTGTAAACATCTCTGTGCAAAATATGCCGGGGTTGGGTGTCATCACAGATATCAATGGAAGGTACCGGATTAGTGTGCCGGCGTATAATCGGTTGGTCTTTTCGTATGTTGGTTATGAGACGGCGAATGTGTTGATCAAGGAGCAGACTGTGGTAAATGTCACCATGAAAGAGGCAGCTTCTACTGTTATTGATGAAGTAGTGGTGACCGGGTTGGGTGCACAAAAGAAGATTGCAGTGACCGGTGCTGTGACGAATGTAGATGTGGATGCCTTGAAAGCTGTGCCATCTACTTCGGTGGTTGATGGTCTTGCTGGTGTGGTGCCTGGCGTTATGGCAATGCAGACATCTGGTCGTCCGGGTAGTGTATCCGAGTTTTGGATTCGAAGTATTTCTACGTTTGGCGCAAATACGGCGGCATTGGTACTGGTAGATGGTTTCGAACGCGACATCGACGAAGTCAGTGTAGAAGATATTGAATCTTTCACAGTGTTGAAAGATGCTTCTGCTACAGCAATTTATGGTAGTAAAGGTGCCAATGGTGTGGTTTTGATCAATACACGTCGGGGTAAGGAAGGAAAGATTAATATCAATGCGAAAGCGGAAGGCTTTTACAGTATGCTTACCAAAACACCGGAGTTCGTGGACGGTTATACGTATGCTTCAATGGCGAATGAAGCAAAAGCGGCGCGCAATCAGGCACCGATTTATTCTGATACGGAGTTGGAGTTGTTCCGCACAGGTTTGGATCCGGATCGTTTCCCGAGTGTGGATTGGATGGATGTAATGATGCGTGACGGTGCGTGGAGTTCGCGTGTTTCGTTGAATATGACCGGTGGTGGAAAGACGGCGCGTTATTATGTAGGCGGTAGTTTCCAAGATCAGCAAGGTATGTACAAGTCGGACAGATCCTTAAAGAACTACAATACAAATGCCAATTATCGAAAATGGACGTATCGTATGAACGTTGATATCGATATTACTAAAACAACTTTGTTGAAGGTTGGTATTTCGGGTTCTTTGCGCAAACAGAACGATCCGGGTTCGGGTACAGATAATATATGGACTGTGTTGATGGGTTATAATCCGATCATGATGCCTGTGACCTATTCCGATGGGCGTATCCCCGCGTGGTCAGAAAAGGATGATAACTTGAATCCGTGGGTTCAGGCCACTATGACCGGATATAATGAAAGTTGGAAAAACAATATCCAGACTAATGTCACTTTAGAACAGAAACTGGATTTCATTACGAAAGGGTTGCGTTTTGTAGGGCGGTTCGGTTACGATACCTACAACTCGAACTGGATTAAACGTTACGAGAGTCCGGAGGTTTGGAAAGCTGACCGTTATCGGCAGGCAGACGGTTCGCTACTCTTCACGAAAATAAGAGACGAGAAGGTAATGGATAAAAATACATCTTCTGGTTCAAGTGGTGATCGTAATGAGTTCTTTGAATGGGAATTACACTATAATCGTGCTTTTAAGGCACACCATCCGAGTGCTGTACTGAAATACACCCAATCTTCCAAAGTTTACACGCAAGGTATCGGTACTGAACTGAACAAGACACTACCTCGTCGCAATCAAGGTATAGCCGGACGCGTTAACTATAACTGGAATTATCGTTACTTCGTTGATTTCAATTTTGGGTACACTGGATCAGAGAATTTCCATAAAGATTATCGTTTTGGTTTCTTCCCTGCCATCTCCGGTGCATGGAACGTTGCAGAAGAGCCTTTCATCAAGAATCATATGGGGAAAACGATCAATATGTTTAAAATCCGCTATTCATGGGGTAAAACCGGTAATGACGTTTTAGAAAAAGGCCTCCGTTTTCCATATACTTATAATATTGATACTTCCGGTTCATTCAATTTCTCGGATATTAATAGCGCTGCAAAGACATGGAATGGAAGACATTACTCTTCTATTGCTTCTGCCAATGTATCATGGGAGGTCTCTACCAAACAGGATTTAGGTATTGATTTTTCTTTCTTCAACGACAAATTAACTGGAGCTGTTGATTATTTCTTCGAACATCGTGAAGGAATTTATAAAGCGAGGAATTCAATACCTTATGAGGTCGGTGTCGAATATACGCCGAAGGCAAATGTCGGTATCGTAGAAGCAAAAGGATTCGACGGAAACTTTGCTTTGAAACAGAAAATCGGTAAGGTCAATTTCACGTTGCGTGGTAATATTACTTACAGTAAGAATGAAATTATAGAGTATGACGAAGAGAATACAATCTATGAATATAAATTGAAGAGAGGACAACGTGTGAACCAGGCAACCGGCTATTTGGCTTTGGGGTTGTTCAAAGACTATGATGACATTCGCAATAGCCCGAAACAATCAGGAGATATTATGCCGGGTGATATCAAATATGCGGATATTAATGGTGACGGTCTTATTAATAGTGGTGATATAGTAGCGATTGGTTCTACCACTAAACCGAATCTTGTTTACGGTTTTGGACTATCTGCAAAATGGAAAGGGCTGGATGTCAATATGCATTTCCAAGGTGCCGGAAAGTCGTCGTTCTTTATTAATGGCACCACTGTACACATGTTCAGTGGCGGAGATGGCTGGGGGAATGTGCTAAAAGAAATGGCGGAGGGTAACCGTTGGATACTAGGTGTGAACGAGGACCCGAATGCTGAATATCCGCGTTTGTCATACGGCTCGAACTCGAACAACGAATTACAGTCCAGCTATTGGTTACGTAACGGTTCGTATATACGCTTGAAGACACTTGATATCGGTTATTCTTTCCCGACAGCTTTGGTGAACAAACTTCACTTGAATAAAGTTCGTGTTTTCTTTATTGGAACTAATTTACTTACTTTCTCCAGTTTCAAGTTATGGGATCCGGAGTTGGGAAGCTCGGATGGAAAGAAATACCCGCTAAGCAAAACACTCTCAGTGGGAGTGCAAGTTAATTTATAAACAACAAGAAATTATGAAAAAAATTATTATACATTTATGTTTGGCAGTAGGGTTGGGAACTGCTTTTACCGGCTGTTCCGATTTCTTGGATTCTGATTATCTTTTTGATAAGAAGATATCAATAGAAAAGGTTTTTGCGGATAAAAACTATACCAATGAATGGTTGGCTTATGCTTATGAATTTCTGAATAACAATGAGATGCAACAGGTATGCAGTAAGAAAACTATTGCATTCAATTTTGCTGATGATATGTACTATGGGGATTCTGATTATTCGGGTTGGCGTTGTGGTACATATACGGAAACAGGAAATAAAATTAACTTGAATATATGGGAAAATGCATATAAAGCGATCCGTCAGGTATCTATCTTCTTAAACAATGTGGATATGAATAAGGAACTTTCGGAAGCCGATATTATCGATATGAAAGGACAGGCGCATTTCTTGCGTGCTTATTTCTATTGGATATTGGTCCGCACATTTGGTCCGGTTCCTATTGTACCCGATGAAACTCTTGATTATACAAAAGAGTATGATGAAATCTCTTTATTGCGTAACTCTTATGATGAATGTGTCGACTATATTGTCGGTGAATGTGTGAAAGCTGCCACGATGTTGCAGGATCGGCGCGACTTGCAGGAGATTGTACGTCCTACCCGTGGTGCTGCATTAGCGCTTCGTTCGAGAGTGTTACTTTATGCAGCAAGTCCCCTGTTCAATGGTAAGGCTCCGCAAGAAGTGATTACGGCATTGGTTGATAAAAACGGACGCCAGTTACTTCCGAGTACTTATGATGAGTCAAAATGGGCAAAGGCTGCGGCAGCGGCTAAAGATGTCATGGAACTGAAACGATACCAGCTGTATGTCTCCTATAAAAGAGACTATTCTTCCTTGGCCTATCCGGCTACGATTACACCTCCTGATGACAATGGGACTTTTCATCTCAATGAATGGCCGAATGGTTGGGAAAACATAGACCCGTTTGATTCTTACCGTTCTTTGTTCGATGGTACTGTCAGTATTTATAATAACCCTGAACTAATATTTTCTCGTGGAAAGAACCAAGGTAGTGAGGACATAGAAGTAATGGTGATTCATCAGCTTCCTCGCTCGCAAGGAGGAGGATACAATTGTCACGGTATGACACAGAAACAGTGTGATGCATATTATATGAACGATGGTAGTGACTGTCCGGGTATGAATAAAAATTATGCCGGACAAGATGGATATACCGATCCAAGCCGCTACGATGCAGATGATTATCTTACAGATATAGTTCAGGCATCGGAATTGAATAATTATCCGGAATTGGGTAGTAAGGGAGCAGGTGTCTGCAAACAATATGCGCAACGCGAACCCCGTTTTTATGCGTCCGTGGGATATAACGGAAGTGTTTGGCATATGCTTAATGCTGATCCAGAGCAAAAAGAAGAAAAAGATGTGCAGATTTTCTATTATCGAGATGAACAGGATGGGTATAAGCCGGGCACTTATTGGCTGAATACCGGCATCGGAGTTAAGAAATATGTTAATCCCTATGATATTTCGGATGTGGATAAATCATACGACCAAAGTCGTATCGTTGCTAAGGCAGCACCAGATATTCGTTATGCGGAAATCTTGCTGAATTATGCAGAAGCATTGAATGAATTGACGACTTCGTATGAGATGCCTTCATGGGATGGGACAAAGGTATATTCCATTGCACGTACGGAGGAGGAATTAAAGAAAGGTATCCAGCCTGTCCGTATTCGTGCCGGATTACCTGACTACGATGTTTATGGAGACCCGGACAAGTTCCGCATCAAACTGAAACGTGAACGGCAGATCGAATTCTTTGCCGAAGGACATCGGTATTGGGATTTGCGTCGTTGGTGTGATGCACCTATCGAAGAGTCACTTCCTGTTTATGGTTGCAATATATATGCAACAAAATCGAGCGCTGCAGCTTTCCATACTCCGGTGGAAACCCCCTCGTTGAAGAGCAGCTTCTCTACGAAAATGTGGTTCTATCCGATTCACTATTATATTATGAAACGGAATGTATTGATGACTCAAAACCCGGGTTGGACAAATCCGGAATAAAACCAATAGCAGGCAAGAATATGAAAAAGAAATATTTACTTTGGATTGCGATGGTAGCTATCGGCTGCATGTCGTGCAACAATGAGTGGGAAGATGAACAGTTTACTCAGTTGGTCTCTTTTAAAGCTACATTGAATAGTGATGGAGTTTCTCCTATTTATGTCCGTTATCAGACGGATGGCGTGAAACGGTATGATGTTCCCGTATTAGTCAGCGGGTCTACTGTAAACTCTCAAGATCGAACGGTACATATCGGATTAGATCCCGATACATTAGTTTCTTTGAACTTGGAACGGTTTGGAACATATCGTACGGAACTTTATTACAAACAGCTCGATCCGCAGTATTATACCATGCCGGAAACAGTGAAAATCCCAGCAGGACAGAGACAAACATTATTGCCCATCGATTTTACATTAGGTGGAATGGATAATGCTAATCCATTAAATATGGTGGAACAATATGTGCTTCCCTTAACTATAAAAGATGATGAATCATATGATTATGAATCTAATAAGCACAAGCACTATCGGAAAGCTTTATTGAATGTGATTCCATTCAATGACTATTCGGGTATTTATGATGGTTCCAAATCACTTATTTATTTGGAAGGTCAGAAAGATGCGTTTACTGTTTCCAAACATAAAGCATATGTGTATAATGACAATACGATATTCTTTTATATGGGGCTTCGGGATGCAAACTACATTGATCGTAAATATTATAAGTTGTTTGTTGAGTTTACGGATGAGTATTTTGAAGGTAAGTATAAATTGAAAATCTGGACAGATAATGGAGGAGCGGACGGTAACAATTTTGCGCTTGTGAAGGAAGTTGACCTCGTAGGTGAAGCTCGTGAGAAACAACCACTATATACTATTACTGAAGAAATGGACGCTACGAAACCGTATCTGAAGCATGTCTACTATACACTTTATATAGACTATACTTTTGAAGATTATACCCTTAGTCCGGGCAATCGGCTGAAATATACAGTCAATGGTACTTTGAGCATGCAACGCGATTTGAATACGTTGATTCCAGATATGGATCAACAAATTCAATGGGATTAAGTGGAGTAATGCTTGACAAACGATAAAGAGGTTGGTCTCAAATAATGTTTTGAATCAACCTCTTTGTAATTATTCTTAATTCAAAGGTTTGAAACTAAATAACGAATGATTCTAAAGAATATTATATACCTAGCTTTATTCTCAACCGTTTTATTAATTGGTTGCTCGAAAAGTGATGAAAATCCAACTTCCGATGATCTCCAGTCTTCTGGCAAAGGTAAAATAACATTTAACTTGCATACTCCGGGGGCATTCCTTACTAAGGCAGTAGGTGTTGGTAACGAAAATGGAGGCACTAATGACAAAATAGCCTTTT
>CAUHML010000109.1 GCA_959606905.1 uncultured Bacteroides sp.
CATTGGTAGAACCATACAATATCTTTTCATATACATTCGCTGCCATGGCTTTCGGGCAATTAAGCCTTGCAACCGGTAATCAGGAATATGCTGACATTGCCAAGAAAACCTTCGATATTATCCTTTCCAAAGTAGATAATCCGAAAGGTAAATGGAATAAACTTCATCCGGGCACTCGTAATCTAAAAAATTTTGCCCTGCCGATGATACTATGCAATCTTGCTATGGAAATTGAGCATATTTTAGGCAAGGACTATTTGGAACAAGCGATGGATACTTGTATTCATGAAGTTATGTCTGTCTTCTATCGTCCCGAACTTGGTGGTATCATTGTTGAGAATGTAGATGTGAATGGTAATCTGATAGATTGCTTTGAAGGACGGCAGATTACCCCTGGCCATGCGATTGAAGCCATGTGGTTTATAATGGATTTAGGGAAACGCCTAAACCGTCCGGAATTAATCGAAAAGGCTAAGAATATCACTCTTACAATGCTTGAATATGGTTGGGATAAAGAATATGGAGGTATCTACTATTTTATGGATCGTAACGGTTGTCCTCCCCAACAACTGGAATGGGACCAGAAACTCTGGTGGGTGCATATTGAAACACTCATATCTCTTCTGAAGAGTTATCAATTGACCGGAGATAACCAATGTCTGGAATGGTTTGAAAAAGTACACGATTATACATGGACCCATTTTAAAGATAAAGAGCATCCCGAATGGTATGGATACTTAAATCGGAGAGGTGAAGTGCTACTACCACTCAAAGGAGGAAAATGGAAAGGATGTTTCCATGTACCAAGAGGGTTATACCAATGCTGGAAAGTATTGGAACAGCTATAAACAATAATGGATATGTTAACCAATCTATATTAATAATCTAAAAATTAATTCTATGACAGAGTTTAACTCAAAAATCAAGAAGAACTCTCGTATATTGAAAATATTTATGTTTTCAATCTGCGCGCTATTTGCATGTGCTATCAGTAGTCATGCACAGAGTTTAGTGAAAGGAACTGTTACTGATGGTATAGGAGAACCGCTACCAGGAGTAAGTGTTGTCGTAAAAGGAACTACTAATGGCACTATTACAGATGTAAATGGAAAATATAGCATTCAGGCCACCGCAAAAGACATTTTATCATTCTCATATGTTGGAATGTCAGATCAGGAAATAAAGGTAGCAGGTCAGACGACCATTAATGTGGTTATGAAAGATGATGTGGCAGCTTTGGATGAAGTGGTTGTTGTCGGATATGGTACTGCCAAGAAGCAATCTTTAACCGGAGCCGTATCTGCGGTGAAAGGCGACGAACTGCTGAAAGCACCGGCAACCAATGTGTCGAGTCTTTTAGGTGGACGTTTGCCAGGTATTTCATCTGTTCAAGTATCTGGTGAACCCGGAGACGATCAGGCTACATTACGAGTTCGTGGTTCTATTTATAATGTTACTTATATAGTAGACGGAATGCCTCGTTCTATTAATGATATTGACCCTAATGATATCGAAAGTGTATCTGTTTTGAAAGATGGAGCTTCTGCAGCTGTTTATGGATTAAAAGGAGCCGGTGGTGTTATTATTATAACTACAAAAAAAGGTCAGGAAGGAAAATCCAAAATCACTTATAATGGTTCAATAGGAGCATCTATGAATGCAAACTTCCCGCAGTTTATGAATGGACCTCAATTTGCATATTATTATAATATGGCTGACATGATGGATAAAATGGCTAATGGAAGCATTTCAAACATTAGTCAATATAATCCCGTTTTTACAAAGGCGAATGTGGAAGCTATGTTGAATGGTGATCCTACTGACGGATGGGATAATGTTAACTATATTGATAAAGTATTCGGAACCGGTATTAATCAGAAACACAATGTAACAATACAGGGAGGTAGTGATAAGATGCGTTACTTTGCTTCTGTGGGTTATTTAGGTCAAAAAGGTAACATTGACAATTTCTCTTACAAGAGATACAATTTAAGAACTAATCTTGAGACTCAACTGGCTAAGAACTTCCAGTTAAGTTTAGGTATTGCAGGAAATGTCGGTAAACGTGAAACTCCGGGATATGCTTCAGGCGGTACGGATTCTAATTCCGAATTGGGTGAACAAGGTTGGTTGTCAGTAGCTCATCAGACTATAATGATGCATCCCTATTTGCCGGAAACATATGACGGACTTTATACTGCTACTACACAGAATAACACAAGTCTGCCCAACAGTCCGTTGGCTGCTATTTATGAATCCGGATACAAGCATACCAATAGCTTTGATTTGCAGACCAACATCTCATTGCAATACAATGTGCCTTGGGTTAAAGGTTTGAGTGTAAAAGTAACCGGAGCTTATGACTATACAACTTCTCATAATAAGAATTTGAATACGCCTTACTCCACATATATACATAAAATGCCGACTTCGACAGCAGATTGGACTTGGTCTAAAGCAGACGATCCTCGCGGCACAGCAAATGGAATAAATTTAGGTGAAGGACAGTATAGTTCTCATCAAATGGTAGGCCAAGGAAGTATAAACTATGCAAGCTCCTTCGGAAAACATAATGTAGAAGCAATGGTATTGGCAGAAATCCGGGATTATAAAGAAAACAGTTTCTCCGGCTATAATAAAAACATGAGTTTCTCTGAACTACCGGAATTGAGCTTTGGACAACCTGCAGACTCTCCAATCTCGGGATACAGTGATGCAAACCGTAGTATTGGTTATGTTTTTCGTTTGAAATATGACTATGACAATAAGTATTTGGCAGAGTTTACAGGTCGATATGATGGTTCTTACAAATTTGCCGGCAATGTTAGTGGGAAACGTTGGGCATTCTTCCCGTCAGCGTCAGTAGCGTGGAGAATATCTAAAGAAGATTTTATGTCTAGTCTGACATTTCTGGATGATATGAAGATACGTGCATCTGTCGGTTTATTAGGAAACGATGCAGTGAGTCCGTATGCTTTCCTTAGTACTTACAATTTGATGGATGGTAACAAAAATGCATACCAAACAATTCTGAATGGAAAAGTAATGCAAGCATTACGCGCCTCTGTAATTGCCAATCCTACTCTAACTTGGGAGAACACCTTAACTTACAATGCAGGATTTGACTTTACGATGTGGAATGGTCTGTTGGGAATGGAGTTTGACGCATTCTATAATTATACCTATGATATTTTGACAGCAATGGGAGGCGATTACCCCCCATCTATGGGAGGATATTATTATACTTATGCCAACTATAATAAGGTCGATAGCAAAGGCGTTGAAGTAACGGTGAGCCATCGTAATAAATTAAACTTGGCAGGCAAGCCATTCTCCTATGGCGCAAGCTTCAATCTGACATTTGCAAGAAACCGTTATCTCCGTTATCCGGATAGTCCGAACACAGTAGAGTGGAGAAAACGCACAGGACGTAGTGTCGATGCTTCTGTTGTGTGGGTTGCAGATGGCTTATTCCGTTCAGAAGAAGAAATAAACAATTCAGCCTGGTATGGCACTCGTCCTAATGTCGGTGATATCAAATACAGAGATTTAAATGGTGATGGTAAAATAGACGAAGATGACAGAACACGTGTTGGACGTGGCAATCGTCCCGAATTAACTTACGGTTTGAACCTGAATTGTGCTTGGAATGGATTCGATTTAAGTGCACAATTTACTGGAGGTGCACTGTTTGATGTATCGTTGACAGGAACTTATTACAATGGATATGACGATAATACAGTCTGGACACAGGCATTTAAAGAAGGAGCCAACTCACCACTATATCTGGTTCAGAATGCATATACAGTAGAAAATCCGAATGGAACATTCCCACGACTTACACTGGGTAATCAAGGACACGGAGGAGATAATGGATTAGCTTCCACTTTCTGGTTGCGTAACGGTAGATACCTTCGTCTCAAATCCGCACAATTGGGTTACACATTCCCCAAGAGATGGATGAGTCCTGTCGGTATTCAGAATCTTAGAATTTATGTAGAAGGTTCTAATTTATTCACGATTTCCGGTCTTCCTGATGGAATCGATCCTGAATCTCCGGGAGTAAATAACGGATACTATCCTCAACAACGCACCATTATGGGCGGTATAACTTTGACTTTCTAAACCTTTAAAAGTTCTATTATGAAAACAAAAGTATTAAGTATCATATTGTTGGGAGCCTCTTTAGGGCTTGGCTCATGTAGTGATTATCTGGACATGACTCCAACAGACAGAGCATCAGATAAACTTGTATGGAGTAAACTCGACTATGCAGAACAGGCAGTCAACGATTTCTATCGCTATATAGATTATTTAGGAGCCTACAGGGATGGACAATGTTTGGCAGGAATGACAGAAGCTCTGACAGATCAGCTTAAATATGGTTCCTACAACTATATGGCTAAATGTCAGATACCTAGTGAAATTGCTTATGGAGGTTCTGTTCTCACAGTGAATTATGTTAGTACTTACCTTGGCAACTGGGGGACGATGTACGAATATGTGCGCCGTGTCAATGAAGGTATCAACAAATTAAAGAAATATGCTTCATTTGGTCAGGCTGATGAAGAACGCTTGGAAGCTGAAATGCGTTTCTTCAGAGGGTATCTCTATACAGATTTATTAAAGCGTTATAAAGAAGTGATTATATACGATGAGAATCTGGATAATATAAAAAAGGATATGCCAGTTAGTTCGGAAGCCGACGGATGGAATTTTGTATATAATGATCTAAAATATGCCGGTGAACATTTGCCTGTTGATAAAACTCCTAACGGACGTTTAACTAGCGGAGCTGCTTATGCAATGTTATCGAGAGCTATGTTGTATGCGGAAAGATGGGATGACGCTCGTATCGCAGCTGAAAAGGTGATGGGAATGGGTTATGAATTAGAAGCAAAAGAAGACTATTCAAATGCCTTTAAAGCAGGAAGCAAAGAAGCCATTCTACAATATTGTTATGATAAGAGTTCCACTGTGACTCATGACTTTGATGGATATATGGTTCCTGGAGGTGATAAAGCGCTCGACGGCAATTCCATGACCGGAGGATTCGGTACCCCGACACAAGAAATGGTTGAATCGTATGAATATGCAGATGGTAGTGGCTTCCCCGATTGGAGTGCATGGCATACTGCTGAAGGTACTACAACGACTCCTCCTTATGCCAAATTGGAACCACGTTTTAAAGCTACCATTCTCTATAATGGAGCAACATGGAAAGGCAGACCGATAGAATCTTTTATAAACGGTACTGATGGTTGGGCTGCATGGAAAACAGATGCCAAACCGGAAGGACGTTCTACTACCGGGTATTATTTACGTAAACTGGTAGATGAAGCTCATAATTTTACTTCCATACAAGCCAGTACACAGCCATGGACAGAAATTCGTTACGCAGAGGTATTACTGAATCATGCAGAAGCATGTTATCATCTGAATGGCTATACGGATAAGGCAAATAAAGACATAAAAGATATTCGTAACAGAGTGGGATTGTCTTACACAGACAAAAGTGGGGATGATTTAATGAAAGCCATCCGTCAGGAACGCAAAGTAGAACTTGCTTATGAAGGACATTATTATTGGGACATGCGTCGTTGGAAATTATCTGCGACAGCATTTACCGGTATTCGTCTTCATGGAATGAAAATAGAGAAAAATGCAAATGGGTCTTTCACTTACATTTATACAGAATGTGATGATAAAGATCGTAATTTCCCGACTAAGATGTATCGTTTCCCAATGCCACAGGCAGAGTTGGACAATAACGGTGCGGTAACTCAATATGCAGAATGGCAATAAATCTAAAATGAAAACATTATGAAAAAGAATATACTATATCTATTATTAGGGATTTTGGCTCTCACGAGTTCTTGCCAGGATCCGGAATATGTGCTTCCTACTGCGGACAGACAGGGAATCACGAGCTTGACTGCACTCTTTACTTCTGGGCCATACGTGGATAAAGAGGCTGTGGTATATACTATTGCAGATGCTTCTGTAGATAAGTATGTAATTCCTATGCCATGGTATTATCCGGAAAATAGTGATAATGAAACTTCAGAATATATGAAAGCGATGAGGATTCAGGCAAAGTTGGCACCAAACTGTACTATTGAACCGGTTCTTTCAATTCTCGATCTGACTAAAGAGAATTATTTCACTTATACAGACGCTCAAGGATATAAGAAACAAATCTGCATCACAGGCGAAAGAGTTAAGTCTACTAAGTGTCAGTTATTAAGTTTCTCAATACCGTCTGAAGACATTACAGGTATTATTGATGAAGACCACAAAACTGTATCTTTAATCTCTGCGGAAGATTTATCTTCTTGCTTGGCAGATTATTCACTGTCGGCTCATGCGACCATGTCACCGGATCCTAAAACAGAGCCTCTTAATTTTAATTCACCTGTTGAGCTTACAGTGATTGCTCACGATGGAGTGACAAAGCAAACTTATACTATTCAAAAAGCAGTACCGGATAAGATTCCTTACGGATATAGAAAAGGTAGTGAGACAGAATTATTTAAATTGGATATGGGAGTTATCGGCTTACCTTGGACTGGAGCAAATGCACCTTCTTTAGCTGTTTCCGGAAATAATCTGGTAGTTTGCTTGGGTGATGGTACCACAACTCCTGCATATTACAATGCATCTACGGGAAATAAGATTGGTAATGTAACTTTGGGTAGTGTGAGTGTTGCATCTTTAGGATGTATGACAAGTGATAGTAGGGGAAATATATTATTAGCAACGAAGGCTACTAATGGCAAGTCTTTCTCAATCTATAAGACTTCTTCTGTTACGACTGCTCCAACTTTATTGACTACTTATACTAATAATACAGGGTTAGATATGGGTACGAAAGTGTCTGTTCAAGGAGATATTAATACTAATGCCTCTATTATTGCTACTTGTGACGGAACAGCCAGTTCAGGTTCCAATAAGTTTGTTCGTTGGATTATAACAGACGGTGTATTGGGAAGTCCTCAAGTAGTAACAGTGAATGGTGTAGGTAATTGGGGAGCTCCCGCATCAAACACTAAAGTTGTGACTAAAGGAACTACTGCTCAAAGTGATTATTTCTTGTCATACTATGATTCTAACATTCTTTATTGGGTGAATGGAACAAATAATAATGCAAGTAAATCTCTGGAAGACTCCGACAATGGTAATTCTTGGGCAATGAATAACAACTGTCTGGATACAAGAAGCTTTAATAATGCACAATATCTTGTATTGGTATGTACAGCTCATTTCCCGCAATGGGGTGGAACTCCATGCTTATATATGTATGATGTAACGTCAGACGGATCATTCACTGGTACAATATCTACTTCAGATGCTCTGTCATTCAATCCTTCACTTTCCTCATACAATTCATCCGATGGTGTAGCTGCAACAGGTGATGTATTGCTTGCTCCGACAACAGATGGATATAAGCTCCGTGCTTACTACGTGGATAACAACTGTAAGGTTATCGGAGGATATGAGTTTGATTGTATCGACAAATAATTAATTGATCTCTTTATCTCATATATGATGAGAAAATACCCATTCATCATATATGGGATAAAGAAATCTGTAAATCATTTAAAGGAGTAGCTATATGTCAACAAAGAAAAAAATGTTATGGTTATTATCATTACTGCCTTTTTTCATAGCATGTGGTGATGATAACACTGATATCCCGGATTGGCCATGGGCGGAGCCGGAGACTCCAACTGAACCTGTTGAAGCCAATCCTGATATTGTAAATTTAGGCTGGACCAATGTGAAAAGCACTTATGGAACCTTGCCTGAACATATCAACGTATATAAATCACCAGAAACACTGGAAGGCAAAAAAGCGATAGCTTATATTGCGGTAGGTGATATGAGTAAGGCAGCATTTGGTGTATTAGGAGAAAAGACTGGATTGAAAAAGCCAAAAGAATTTTATGAAGAGAACAACTCCACAATTGTAATCAATGGAGGTTTCTTCTATGAGGGGTCATTAAGCCTAATATGGCGTAACGGTGAAATGGTGTGTAAGAACAATGATGTAACAGCAGAAGATTGGACTAACGGTCCATTCTGGTATCCTGTATTAGCTGCATTCTGTGAAATGAATGATGGCTCATTCAAATCAATGTGGACTTACACAACACTATCCAATGTTACTTATTGGTATTCAGAGCCCTCACCGGTAAAATCAGAAACAACTCCTAATGAAAATTTTCCGTCTACAGGAACTGTCTTAAATGCTAAAACAGGAATAGGCGGTGGCCCCGTACTTCTGTTGGATGGAAACATAAAGAATACATACGAAGAAGAAATTTTATCAGATATTGGCGCCACGGTGAACAGACCTCGTTCGGCTATTGGTATCACCAATGATAAGAAAATGATTCTTTTTGTGTGTGAAGGAGATGGAATGACAACGGGAGTTGCCGGTATGACCACCGAAAATGTAGCTAATATCATGAAAACACTGGGATGTACGGATGCTATCAATTTGGATGGCGGTGGTTCCAGTTGCATGTTAGTCAATGGGCAAGAGACGATCAAGACAAGTGACTCCAGCGGAGACGAAAGATCCGTAGCATCAGTAGTCACTCTTAAATAAAAATGTACTGCGGATATATCAGGCAGTATATACCTAATAAAACAAGTATGATATGAGAAAATTTCTAAAAATACTAATACTGACTTTCTTGGGAGCAGTTACAATAACCTCCTGTAGTGATGATTCTGATGGAATTCCCGGATGGCCGTGGAACGATAATTCGACAGAAAAGCCGGACGAGCCGGATGTTGCAGAAGCTAAGCCACGATATATTTGGATTGATGCGGCTGCTAATTTTCCTGACTATGCCAATAGTAAGGAAAACATAGCCAAAGATATGGAAAAGATAAAAGCGGCAGGATTCACTGATATTATTGTCGATGTACGTCCCACTACAGGAGATGTATTATTCAATACTAATGTTGTAGATCAGGTGAAACGTATGGATGTATGGGGTAATTCCGGATATAGTTATTATGAAAGGACGGAAACTTGGGATTATTTACAGGCATTTATTGAGGAGGCTCGTATACAAGGATTAAAAGTGAATGCTTCTATCAATACATTTGTAGGAGGCTATTTATGTCCGTATAATTTAGGACATGATGGAGTCTTGTTCCGTGATGAATCAAAAAAAGGATGGGCTAGTGTAGCTAATCTAGCTGACGGGCTAACCAATACGATGGATTTGTTGGACGATGAAACCGATTATGGAGCGAAATTTTTCAATCCCGCTAATGATGATGTACAAAACTTTGTTTTACAGTTGTTGGCCGACTTGGCTAAATATGATTTGGATGGCATCATATTGGATCGTTGTCGTTATGATGACTATGGCTTAGAAAGCGATTTTTCAGATATTTCCAAACAGAAGTTCGAAGAATACATCGGTGAAACTGTAGCAAACTTCCCGGCAGATATTATGGCACCCGGTACGGATGAAATACCTTCTGACCAGCCTGTTTATTTTAAGAAGTGGTTGGAATTCAGAGCGAAAGTTATTCATGATTTCATAGTAAAGGCACGCGAGAAAGTTAAATCTGTCAATAACAATATCAAGTTTGGAGTTTATGTTGGTGCCTGGTATTCAACATACTATACATCAGGCGTGAACTGGGCCAGCCCTAAATACAACACCTCCGCTTATTATCCGAAATGGGCTACTTCCGATTATAAGAATTATGGATATGCGGACCATTTGGACTATATCTTTTTGGGTGCTTATGCTTCCGTGAACAATATATATGGAAGTGGCGAATGGACCATGGAAGGTTTTTGTAAGAATGGACGTGAACTGTTACAAGGAGATGTACCTTTTGCAGGCGGACCAGATATCGGTAACAGTACCGGATGGACTGACGGAGGACAATCTGCAAAAATTCCGGATGCTATTGATGCTTGTATCAGTAATAGTGACGGCTTCTTTGCCTTCGACCTTTGCCACGTTAAGAAATACGACTATTGGAACGCTTTTAAAACAGGCTTTGATAAATATCTGGAATCTATCGAAGAATGAGGTTTGAACTAACCAACTAATTATGAAAATATATTTATTACAATTCTTTTTATTAATAGGTCTGGGCTTGAATTTACAAGCCCAGATTCCTTCTAACCCTATTCGCGGGAAAGTAACCTGTAATGGGACAGGAGTCCCGGGGGTAGTAGTGACCGACGGAATAGACTGTGTTTTGACTGACCAGCAAGGCCAATATACTCTCCCCCCTAATAGGGATGTTCGTTTCATTTATTTATCCACTCCTTCCGGATATTTACCGAAAACAGAACAAACAATACCTTTATTCTATCAGAAGCTGAATCCGGCCAAGCAAGATATTTACGACTTCGAATTGGTAAGAAATCCGCAAAATGAGATCAATCATTTGTTTTTGGTGCAGGCAGATGCGCAGGTTACTTCCGAAGATGACGTAAAGGCTTATGCTAAATATCTGCAAGATATGAAAGAATATATTCGTCCGTATATGGGCAAAAAAGAAGTATTCGGCATAGATTGTGGGGATATCGTAGGAGATACTCCTTCTTTATATCCTTCCTATATAGATACGGTATCATCATTAGAGATTCCCATCTATCGGGCAATTGGTAATCACGACATGACGTATGGAGGGCGTACTTTTGAATATTCTTATCGCACTTTCGAAAGTTATTTCGGTCCTATCTACTATTCATTAAATAAAGGTAATGCTCATTATATCGTGCTTGACAATTGCTTTTATGTCAACCGTGATTATCAATATATAGGTTACATTGATGAACGTACTTTCCAATGGCTGGAGAAAGACCTCTCTTATGTGCCCAAAGACAAACTTGTCTTTGTAGTGATGCACATTCCTTCCAGTCTTCAGAAGAAGCTAAGATATAACACGCTAGATCAAGATGAAACGGTCAATACAGCTGCACTATATAAATTATTGGAAGGTTATAATGCCCACATCATTTCCGGACATACACATTTTAATGTAAACGTATGTTTTAATGACTCATTAATGGA
>CAUHML010000110.1 GCA_959606905.1 uncultured Bacteroides sp.
CCAAGGTTTCTTGAAGGGTGAAGTTCGTTACGCTTCTGTAATGAAACAATATCCTACTGAAGCTGAAGAACTGTTCAAAGCTGCTGAAGAAAACGCTAAATGGCGTTACAACAGCTACAAACGTCTGGCTAGAGAAAACTGGGGTGCTGAATAATTAATCACACTCTGATACATATAAAAATGGGAGCCTGCTCAATGCACGGCTCCCATTTTTATTTAAACCGGCTCTGAATAGAAATCAGTACCGACCTTATTTGGTTTATTGAATTCTTCTTATTTATTCTTTGATTTCGGAATCCAACTGTCGACCAATTCACAATGTTCTTTTCTCCACTTACGCGCTATTTCTTCTTCGTCCATGCGGGCGTCTTTCATAGCTGTCATAAAAGAACTAAGTTCTTCCGTCGTCAATTTGATACTTGCAAAGAATTCAGCAGCAAACGGGTCTTTCTCACTGAATCCTTTCCAAGCAACAGCATGTATCTCTTCAAGGTCACCATATACTTTCTTCGGATCATTCAGAAATTTCAAATCAAACTGGTCAAACATCCAATGTGGTGTCCAGCCTGTAATAACAATCCATTCTCCTTTATCCATTGCTTTCTTCAGAGACGCCAGCATAGTTGAGCTACTTGAAGTCATAAGAGTGTATCCGTCAAGTCCGTAAGCAGAGATCGCCTTATCTGTGGTTTTCATAATTCCTGCACCGGCATCGATTCCTACTATTTCAGAAGAAAAACGGTCTTTATTGGCTGCCAGTTCGTCTATGGAATTAATGGTAACATATTGTGGTATGACCAGTCCGACACGTGCTTCTCCATAAACCTCACCCAAGAATTCAAGGCTATCTCCGTATTGGTTCAAGTAATCTTTCATCGTTATCGGCAACCAAGCATCCAAAAAGACATCTGATTTCTTTCCTGACATAGATACGAAAATCGGAGCAAGGTCTGCGTTTTGCAATTCGACTTCGTAACCTTGTTCTTCCAGTACCACCTTAACCAAGTGACTCATGGCAATACCTTCTAACCAATTGGCATAAGCTATTTTCACTTTCTTTTTATCTACGTCCGAATTCGTACAGGAAACCAGTAAAAGCAGGGCGGACAATACTATTCCTACTAATTTATATATTCTCATTTTCTTTCCTTTCTGTTTTTAGTCTTTCTTGTTTTTTCGTCCTGCCATGCCTTGGGTAATACGGTCTAAGATGATAGCCAAGATAACCACCGCTATACCACCTTCAAATCCCAAACCGATTTTCATTTGGGTAATACCTTTCAAGACGATTTCCCCTAAACCACCGGCAGCAATCATGGCAGCGATTACGACCATGGAAAGTGACATCATTATCGTTTGATTTACTCCGGTCAAAATAGTAGGTAATGCCAGAGGAAGCTGTACTTTATAAAGTAGCTGCCAGCGGGTAGCCCCGAATGACCGGGAAGCTTCCACTACATTTTTAGGGACTTGCCGGATTCCCAGTCCGGTAAGACGAACTACGGGCGGCATGGCGAAAATGATAGTCGCAAACACTCCCGGAACTGCTCCCAAGCCGAAGAAAAGGACAGCGGGAATCAAGTAGACAAAAGCAGGCATAGTCTGCATCAGATCGAGAACGGGACGAAGTATTTTATCTGCACGCGGACTGTTCGCCGTCCATACCCCTAAAGGCACGCCGACAACCAGAGCCAAGCAAGTAGACGACAAAACGAGAGCAAGCGTTTGCATAGTTGCTTCCCAAAATCCCATTCCATAGATAAGCAACAAGCCTAATACGGTAAAGATAGCCGTTCCACGCCCGGCCTTCATCCATGCTGCGACAGCAAGCGCCAGGATAGTTATATAAAAAGGTATTCCGAAAAGTACATGTTGAAATCCTATAATGAAACTACCGATGCCTGAATTCACGGCATCAAAAGAAGTAGAAAAATGCACCATCATCCAATTAATGGCACTCTCTATATATTGTCCTATATTGATCATAAGTCTATTGCGTTTTGAATTATTTCGTTTATTTCTTCTTTATCTTTCCCCGTTACTTCGATGATTAAGGATGATAACGGAATAGTGCCCAGGAACTCACGGGTTTCGTCAATTACCCAAACGGGTGAATTGCTCTTTGTCATCAGGGGGAGAATATCTTCCAGTACCGTATCACACAATACGGAATGGACTTCCGTACGCACAACCGTTTCGATAGATTTTTCCTGTTTGTTACGCAGTTTCAACAGGTCGTTCAAGCGTACTTCACCTACCAGTTTATCGTCGGCATCTATGACGGGAAGTACTGTTATATTCTTCGCACGCATTTTACGAATCAAGACTTCGGGACCTTCTTTTTTCAGACGGGCTACCAATGGTTTGTCAATCATCAAAGATGAAGCGGTGATAATTTTACTCCTGTCAACGTTTTCTACAAAGCGGGCTACATAATCGTTGGCCGGTTCGGTCAGAATCTCTTCCGAAGTTCCTATTTGTACTACTTCTCCATCTTTCATGATAGCAATACGGTCGCCCAGTTTAATCGCTTCACTCAGGTCGTGGGTGATAAAGACAATAGTCTTTTTCATCTTTGATTGCAAGGCGAGAAGTTCATCCTGCATCTGTACACGAATCAAGGGGTCGAGAGCAGAGAAAGCCTCATCCATTAAAAGAACTTCGGGATTATTGGCTAAGGCACGAGCCAGTCCGACACGTTGCTGCATCCCGCCGGAAAGTTCGCCTACCATTTGGTTCTCGTAGCCTTTCAATCCGACGAGTCTCATACTTTCCATGGCTTTCTTTTCTCGCTCCTCTTTCTTCACTCCTTGAAGTTCGAGACCGAACGCTATATTATGTAATACAGAACGGTGGGGTAACAGACCAAAGTTTTGAAATACCATTGCCAGTTCTTTACGCCGGACTTGCAACAATTCTTTTTCAGACACCTTGGATATATCTATTCCATTCACAAGTACTTGTCCCGAAGTGGGACGTATCAGACGATTAATACAACGCAGTAATGTCGATTTCCCACTGCCGGAGAGCCCCATTATCACAAAAAATTCTCCTTCGTTAATTGAAATATTAGCATTTTTCACTCCTACTGTACACCCGGTATCTTTTAGGATCTCCGATTTACTTTTATCTTCTTTCAGCATCTTGAGAGCTTTCTGTTTCTCATTACCGAAAATGAGATATAAATCCTTTATTTCTATTTTGCTCATATAATAATATATTGGTTTAGATTATAATATTTGTTTTGTTTTCAACTGTCGCGCCTACCATTCTCACCAATGATAAACAAGTTGAAAGTTCGCTTGGTTCGGCCACATTACATGATAGCATGGCAACCTTATGAGTTTTAAATGATTAAAAAACAGACTGAGTAGTTTAAAAGGAATAGAATTTGGTAAGATTATCCTCTCAATGAACAGTAAAAACAGTATTTTTATATATGAATGACAGCCTGTTTTTGCATATTATTTCGACAAAGATAGGCAAAATAGATTAAAGATACAAATTTTATTCAGAAACGGAGTAATTCCAAAGGTGCTTTTTCAGGTCTACACACCCATTTTGTTTGAAAGAAACTCCTTCTTCCAATAGGATTTGTTTTTGTTCTTCCCAACCGGGAACAAGACGTCCTGATGCATTGACTACTCTATGGCAAGGAGTGGAAACATTATCCGGCACTTGCTTCAAAGCACGTCCTACCATACGGGAACATTGAGGCATCCCCAGTAACGCAGCAATACTTCCATAGGTGGAAACTTTACCCAACGGAATCTCACACACCACCTGATACACTTCCTGGCAGAAGGTTTCAGACAGACTCGCTTTATCTACTTTATAATCTTTCATTGTTTTATCACTTATTTCATGTCCAAAGCTAGGCAAAAAGTATAAATTTTGCAAATTATAAACATACAACAAACAATATTTGCAACTTTAATTGTTTTTAATAAAAATAACACCGTACTTTGTACTCGTTAAACAACCATATTATTAACAAGACAAACATAAGTGTTATGAAAAAGAAGAATTTTCTGTTCGCCTCTTGTTTATTAGGCATCTTCGCTTTTAGTTCCTGCGAGAAAAACCTTTATGATGAAAGCAAACAGCCTGAAGAAGAAACCAAAATGACTGACTTAATAGTTCCCAAAAACTTTGATTGGTCAGATACTCAAGAAGTTAAAGCTCAAATTACGCCTGCCGAAACAATAGTTTCCGTGTACTTAGACAAAGAATGTAAAGAAGAAGCATTACTTTTCCAAATGGATATGAATATCGAATCTAATGATAACCAATCAGTAGAGTTTCCTATAGCAATACCAACATACGTAGAAAATGTATATGTGAAATATGAAGGAGTAGATAGAATATCTATTGTACCAGTCCAAGACGGAAAAATCGCTATTAAAGCTCCTCAAATACAAAACATTAAAAGCAGAGCTGTCATAAATACAAAAAATAGCAATGAATATGGCCTTCTCAGTATTAACGGAACCCTTATGTTTGAAGATATGTACCCTCAATTAGGTGATTACGATTTTAATGATTTTGTAGCACGGTATAATCTTAGAATTCTGTACAAATACTCACGTGGAAAATACTATGCACATAAAATGTGTATAAGTGTTCAAATTAGAGCAGTCGGAGGTATATATAAATATGAACCATATATCCGTCTGACAAAAGTAAAAGCCGACAATATTATTATAGAAACAACTGAAAAAAATGTAAAATCTATAAAAGGTCCAAACGGAGAGGCAATTATCTCATATAAGAGTCCTACACCTCCCAGCGGATATAAATATTATAATACAGAAAAGAATGAGATGACTAAACCAGATAAGTTTAAAGAGATTTGGATCACTTTAAAAAATCCGATTGAATACGAAGACGTAATGGATAAAAACTATAATATAGATATGTATATTGCCAAAGAAAATCATAAACAAGAAATTCATTTAAAAGGATACGAACCGGTTTATGATCAACATCAAGATTATGCGGACAAAAATAATTTTGTATGGGGGATTAGAACATGGGGAATTTTTGATCATGCTATCGAAGGAAAAAATTTCCTAAAAGCATATCCTCAATTTAAAGGTTGGGTCACTAGCGGCGGAAAAGAATATAAAAGATGGTGGGAGGAAGTAGATTATCGATATGTAATTAGAAATTAAGAAGTTTATCACACTCTTAACATAAAAAAGAGGTAAAAGGAATCATTATGAATCTTTCACCTCTTTTTCTTTTGGCTATAACCAACAGCCTTTTATCCTATTTTTTTCAATAAACCTACCTTTTGATAATCTATATCCGGTATATTATCAAAAGAAAGATAAATATACCTCTTACGAACTATTGAATATATTTTGCAAATTACAAATGAACAAAAAAATAATATTTGCAACTTTTCTTGCTTTATCTACAAATTATTACGAAATTTACAACGGTAAAACAATAAAGTTACTAACAAAGCAAACTACTCTGTTATGAAAAAGAAAAATATCCTATTTGCAACCTGTTTATTGGGAGCATTCGCTTTCAGTTCCTGCGAGAAGAATCTTTATGATGAAAGTAAGCAATCTGAGAAAGAAATCAAAATGACCGATTTAGAGATTCCTGCTAATTTCCCGTGGGAAACCTCCAAAGACGCTAAATGTAAAATCGTATCTTCCACAACTTCTTTAGTGTCTATATTCTTAGATTCCAATTGTACCCAACTGTTATCTACGGTCAATATAGACCCTGCAGCTCCCGCCTTGCCAGTAGTAGTACCAGATTATCTTGAGAAGGCTTATTTAAAATATGAGACTGTTTCAGCAGGTAATAAAGTAATAGAAACAGAAGTGACAAATGGAATGATTAATTTCTCACTTCCCGAAGATGCCAAACCTTCAGTTGCTCCTGTTGTAACTAGAGGTGGTGGCAAAGGAGATTATACTCCGCAACCAGGTATGGAAGATAATATACTCGAGTATCCTATCGGATATGGTACTGTTATGTTTGAAGATATGTATCCTCAATTAGGAGATTATGACTTTAATGATTTTGTAGCCTGGTACAAATACCAATTACAGGATTTCTTCCACAAAGGAGGAACATGGTATACTTATGTCATGCAGATCGGGTTTCAGATCAGAGCTCTTGGAGGTATTAACGATTTTTCTCCTTACATAAATCTGGCAGGAGTAAAATACGATGATATTGATGAAATAATTTTCCAAGAAACAGGAGACGGGATAGAATTCATAAAAGGTCCGAATGGAGAAGCAATTCTTTCTTATACCAATCCATCTAAGCCGGCAGGTAGCAAATACCTGAATACAGAACCGGAATACATAACCACCTCCGGTGTTAACACATCTATTTATATATATTTCAAAGAGCCTGTCGAGCTATCCAGATTACAAGATAAAATGGTAGATATTTATCTAGCCAAACCTGACCATGGAACTGAAATCCATTTGAAAGGGTATAAGGGAATCTATCCTTCTTCACAAAATGCCAAATATTCAAATGAGGATAATTATGTATGGGGACTGAAAGCTCCTGCTGCACTCAATCATATGATTGAAGAAAATGATTTCATAAAAGGATATCCTAAATTCAAAGACTGGGTAGAAGGCAAAGGGCATAAGCAATGGTGGGTAAGCCCTAAGAATGACTACCTCATTCTGCTTAATTAAGTTTCATGTCACAACATATATTTAAAGCCGGAATCATGATAAATCAGACATGATTCCGGCTGTATTTTTCTGAAGAAAGTTTCTAACCCTTCCTCTTTAATAAATCTGTCGGGCTCTCCCCAAACAGTTCTTTATAACATTTGGCAAAATAAGAAGGGGAACTGAAACCGACTTCATAACCAATCTCCGACACTGTCATATCCGATGAAGCAAGCAGAGACGCGGCTTTCTTTAGACGGGCAATACGGAGTAATTCATTAGGAGAATAATTAGTCAAGGATTTTATCTTACGATAAAGCTGTACGCGGCTCAACCCCATATCTTTGCCCAAATCTTCTACGTTCAAACCGGAATCTCCCATCTTCTCATCAATCAAAGCTTTGAATTTCTCTACAAATTCCTTGTCCATATCACAAACATCTTCTTTCGCCAATGCCTGTCCGTCACCAAAGAATTGTTTCAGACGGCGATGCGAATCTATCAGATTACGAACACGTGCCAACAGTAATTGAGAACTGAAAGGTTTGGAGATATAAGAATCCGCACCACCGTCGTACCCTTGAATCCTCTGTTCATCTAAAGAACAGGCTGTTAATAAGATAACAGGAATATGGCATGTTTGCAGTTCGCTTTTCAGACGGCGGCAACATTCAACGCCGTCAATACCGGGCATCATTACATCGGAGATAATCAAATCCGGGACATATTTCATAGCTTTGCGGATACCTTCCGAACCATCTGCCGCTTCAATGACAGTATAGTCTGCATGAAGTAATCCATGAACATACAGACGAATATCCGCATTATCATCAATGATAAGTACAGAAGGTTTGGAAGAATCATAGTTCTTCTCCAGTTCCTCTTCTTCAACGGGCACAGCGTTATTCAAGGGAGATACTTCGGAAACAGAGGTTGCGGAAGAATCTTCCAAAGAAGACACTTCGCAGGTCCGTACCGGTAAATCGACAGTAAAAACAGTTCCTTGCTTTTCATCACTTTCCACTGATATAGTTCCACCGTGCAGTTCGACGAAAGCCTTTACTAAAGCCAATCCTATTCCCGAACCGGCATGATGCATATCTATTTTATAAAAACGATCAAAAATATTACGAATATGTTCGGCAGAAATCATCGAACCAGTATTAGATACAGTAAAACGAATCCAACGGCTATCATCTTTTGTCAAGGTGGACAAACGGACGGCAATTTTTCCATTTTCCGGCGTAAACTTAAAAGCGTTCGACAGAAGATTAAAATAAATCCGTTCCAACTTCTCCACATCGGCTTGTGTATGATAATTCGAATCCGGCATATTATCGAAAGAGAAATGGATATGCTTCTTACGGGCTGCCGCCTGGAAAGATTCATTCCACCCTTCAAAAGAAGAAAGGATATTTACCGGAACAGGAGTATATTCCATTTTTCCGTTCTCATATTTACGGAAGTCCAGAATCTGATTGACCAAGCGCAAGAGAATATTTACGTTACGCTGAATGAGCAACAACATCCGGTGCTGGTCTCCGGTCAGCGTTCTGTCTGCCAATAATTGTTCCACAGGATCAGCAACCAAAGTCAGAGGGGTACGGAAATCATGAGAGATATTCGTAAAGAAAACCAGTTTGGCATGAGTCGCTTCTTCCAGTTGATGCGACAGTTGAATCAGTTGGTCACGCTGTTCCTCCAATTTATCCCGCTGTTCTTCGAGTTGCTTCTTCTGTTCTGATAATTCCCTATTCAACCGGTTCTTGGAACGGAGAGATTTATAAACGACAAGTAGCAATCCGGCCACCAATAACAGAATCAACAAACTTCCATACATGATAACCTGCTGGGTAGCTACCCTTGAAAGATAACCACTGATACGTCCGTTCAGTGTTTCGATTTTTTGGTCGAGTTCTGAAATATGAGTAGTCTGAAGTTGCATGATATGCGCATTGGTACGGTCGACAACAGCCGTATTCATCACCGTTTCGCGAGGATAAGATTTCTTTTCGAGAATGTTCATTGCCAGTTGCAGTACTTTATCTCCATTGGTAGGATAAATGAAAGTCGCGTCCAATACACTATCGAGCACGAGTTCCAGACCATTTCCCTTACCAGGCAGGGCGTCAATGCCTACAAAAATCATTTCTTTTTCCCGTCCGGCTTTTTTGGCGGCCTGATAAGCTCCCGGAGCTATTCGGTCATTATGCGCATACACAGCATCAATCTTCGAGTGACGTCGAAGCATACTGTCCATTTCTACTTCTGCCGGCCCACGCTCCCAAGCCGCATCTGCTTTATCAATCAGCTTTATCTCGGGAAAATGACTGATAGCAGCCATAAATCCCTGATGACGTTCCATGGCGGGAGTCGAGCCACTTAACCCAGTCAGTTCAACGATATTACCTTTCCCTTTCAGGCGGGAAGCGATATAATTGCCTACCGCACGACCGATTTCATAATTATCCGCACCAATATAAGCAGTATATTTATCCGAAAGAATTTTCCGGTCGACCGTGATGACCGGAATTCCTTTCCGGTAAGCCTCCTCAACAATTGGAGTCATGGGGGCAGCCTCATTAGCTGAGATGATCAGCAAATCCACTCCCTTATCCATAAAGTAATGAATATCTTCCGCCTGTCTGCGGTTATCATCACCGGCAGAACGTATCTCGACAGATACACCATCATAGAACATCGCTTCACGAAGTATCTCATCATTCATCTTATGTCGCCACGAATCATCACTACATTGCGCCACACCGATACGAAAACGGGGAGTATCCTGCCGACACGCCGTTATCCCAATAAGGCAAAGCAGTATTGCCGTCCAACGAAAATATCTCATAGCACTGTGCTTTTCTTTCTTCATCGTACCTCTTACCATACAAAATCCTATTCTATATCGGGATAAAGATAATGGTTTTCTTTCAAAAGAACACAAAGAACAGATTGAATAAGACGGAAAAAGTTCTCCATATCTGTTATATCCGTTAATCTCATTTTACCGCCAGTAGCTTGCTTTTTCAAAGCATACGTTATCAAAACAGAACCTCTCAAAGCATAACATTTAACTTTGAGAGGTTCTACATAGATAACAGATACTGATTCAATCTGCCAATATATAAAATAGGATTATAATAGTCTGTCTTTCAACACCTGCGGCAGCTCCGGCATCGCCCCGCTCTGCGTACAAACGTAAGCAGAGACTTCCACAGCCAGTTTGTGTGCTTCGGGCACCGGCTTTCCATTCAATATGGAAGCACAGAAGGCAGCCGTAAAGGAATCGCCTGCACCTACCGTATCGGCCACGGGGACTTTCGGAGTCTCCTGGAAGGAAACAACCCCCGGAGTAAATACATAGCTGCCATTGATGCCGCAAGTCAGAATCAGCATTTTCAGGTTGTATTTAGCTAACAGAATCCAGCACTTATCCTGCAAGTCAATGCCCGGATAACCGAACATACGACTGATAGTCACCAGCTCTTCATCGTTTATCTTCAAGACATTACAACGTTGGAAAGAGTCACGCAACACTTCTTTGGTGTAGAAGTCCTGACGGAGATTGATGTCGAATATCTTTAATTGTCCATCTATCTCGGGCATTGTATCCAAGAAACGGTTGATAGTGGCACGGCTTGCTTCGTTGCGCTGTGCCAGTGATCCGAAACAAACGGCACGTGTGTTCAGCGCCAAACGTTTCAGTTCGTCCGTGAAAGGAATGTTATCCCAGGCGACACCTTCCTTAATTTCATAGCAAGGCACCCCTTCAGCGTCCAGTGTCACTTGTACTGTACCCGTAGGATAATCTACCCGTTCAATCTGAGTATTCAGTTTCTTTTCCTTGAATACCGACATGATCTCGTCACCCAGTTCGTCATTGCCCACTGCACTGACCACACGGCTGTCAAAGCCGAATTGTGAAACATGATAAGCGAAGTTTGCCGGAGCACCGCCTATTTTCTTTCCTTCGGGCAACACGTCCCAAAGCGCTTCACCCATTCCTACTATTATATTATTCATGATAAACAGAGTTTAATTGATTCTCAAATATAAAATTATTTTCTGATACGGAACGTATAAAACAGCAAATAAAGTACACCGACAGTCATGACGGCAATTGCACCGTTCTGCCCCATTGAAGTGTCCGAAGCCACTCCCATAGCCAGCGGGAACACCGTTCCGCCGAAAAGTCCCATAATCATCAGACCGGAAACTTCGTTTTTCTTACCCGGCAAATAAAGCAATGCCTGCGAGAAGATAA